>JBDSPQ010000316.1:0-2514 GCA_039930305.1 Ginsengibacter sp.
AAAAGAAAAGATCATTAGTTCCAGTACTGCTGACCTCGCCAAAGCTGAACCGCTCCCCGGCAAGCCGCTGCCATTACCGGCTGTCGCGCCTCACCTGCTGCAGCGGTATAAGTCTGAAGCGGGAAATGTTACTTCATTGTCACCTTTAGGGAAAACAACCATCGACGTAAATCTTCAAAAAAAAGTGACCTCCATACTGGATGAACATCATCGTATTTTAAGAGGGAATGGTATTAATAATGCATGTACTCTTGTACTGGATGTGGAGACTGGTAATGTGCTGGCGTATGTGGGAAATATTTTTGACCGTACCCGACCTGAACTGGAAAGTGATGTGGATGTGATAAAGGCTCCGAGGAGTCCCGGCAGTGCCTTAAAGCCTCTTCTTTATGCAGCCATGTTTACCGATGGTACAATACTTCCGAATTCTTTAATTCCTGATATTCCCACACAAATTGGGGGTTATGCTCCTCAAAACTTTGACATGAAATATGATGGAGCGGTACCTGCGTCGCAGGCGCTTTTGCGTTCGCTGAATATTCCGGCCGTAAAACTTTTACAGCAATATAAGTATCCCCGTTTTTACGATCTGCTGAAGGAATTGGGTGTCTCCACCCTTTGCCGCCCGGCTGATAATTATGGTTTGTCAATCATCCTGGGTGGGAGCGAAGTAACCATGTGGGATTTGACAGGTATCTATGCCGGTATGGCCCGAACACTTAATCATCAGCAAAAGAATAAAGGCGCCGCTTTAGCCGGTGATTTTTTTTCGCCAAATTATTTATCAGGCGATATCCATCGTTCTTCCATGTCTTCCGGAAAGACGATTAATTCACTGGATGCCACATCCATTTGGTTTGCCTTCCAGGCAATGGAAGAGGTGATGCGGCCCGGTGAAGAAGGCTTGTGGCAGCAATTCACCTCATCACAAAAAATTGCCTGGAAAACGGGTACCAGCTTCGGTTTTCGGGATGCGTGGGCTATCGGCATTACACCAGAGTATGTTGTGGCAGTGTGGACGGGTAATACCGGTGGCGAAGGAAGGCCCGGGCTTATAGGTGTGCAGGCATCAGCACCCATTATGTTTGACATCTTCAGAACGCTGCCTTCTTCCGGCTGGTTTTCTGGACCGCAAAATAATTTTTCATTTTTACCTGTGTGCCGGCAAAGCGGCTTTCGGGCTAACGATAACTGTCCTGACGCGGATACCGTAATGGTGAGTAAAAACGGCTATAGGTCACCGTTATGTCCTTATCACCAGGTGATTCACCTGGACGCTGCCGGGCTTTTCAGAGTGGATGAAAACTGCGAAGCTCCTTCTGCAATGAAACACCAAAGCTGGTTTATATTGCCCCCGGTGATTGAATATTATTACAAACAAAAAAATTATGATTATAAAGCGCTTCCACCTTTAAGAAGCGATTGCGTTGTAGCTTCCGTTGGTCGCCAGATGGAAATTATTTATCCGGAGAATCATGCTAAAATTTATGTTCCTTTGGAAATTGATGGCCGGAAAGGAAAAACGATTTTTAAAGCTACTCACAGGAAACCGGAAACAGAAATATTCTGGCACCTGGACAATGAGTTTGTAGCCACTACATCCAACATTCACCAGGTAGGTATAAGCCCGGCCCCGGGGAAGCATGTATTGACAATTGTGGATGAAAGCGGGGAGCGGGTAAGCAGGGAATTTATCATCCTTGCAAAAGAGTGACAGCAGTTTTGTAAAATGAACGTTAATGCATTTAAAGATGATATCAAAAAATTAAACTCTTTATCTTGAACAAATCGCAGTATCAATTTTTTAAATTAATAAAGGCTCCTTTCAAATTTAATCTGTTCTTACTTACAAAGTTGCCCGCTGCTTTTTTTTCAGGAGTACGGGTGAGAAAAATAGATGAAGAAAGATGCACCACATCTGTACCCTATAAATGGCTGACACAAAATCCATTTCATTCTGCGTATTTTGCTTCCCTGGCGATGGCTGCAGAAATGAGCACCGGCACTCTTGCATTAAGTAATATTTACAAGTCCCCTGCAAAAGTATCCATGCTCCTTACGGCTATGCAGGCAACCTATTTTAAGAAGGCAATTTCGCGAACTTATTTTACCTGTAACAAGGGAAAAGAAATAACTAAAATCATAGAGGAATCAATTCGCACAGGTGAAGGAAAAAGCATCGTTGCAAAATCGATAGGGAAAAATGAGAAGGGCGAACTGATTGCAGAATTTTTATTTACCTGGTCTTTCAAAATGAAGAATGTTTCAAAATAAAACTACCAGTACTATTGAAGTCTCAGTATAATTTAAATACGATAAAATGAAAATTGCATTTCACGGGGCTGCCCGTACAGTTACAGGATCCAAACACCTGATTACATTACAGAATGGAAAGAAATATCTCCTGGACTGTGGCATGTTCCAGGGTATGGGAAAGGAAACCGATCCCATGAACCGTGACCTGGGATTCGATGCGTCTGAAGTGAACTATGTCATACTTTCTCATGCGCATAT
>JBDSPQ010000317.1:0-2607 GCA_039930305.1 Ginsengibacter sp.
CAGCGCTGAAATTACCCGCCTTACCTGCACGCTTTGCGATTTTCACCTACCTCTTTATGCCTCTTTGAATCTTAAACCTGGCAAGGCTTGAGTTGGAAAAAAGAGTGGTATTGCCTGTCCTGTTTTGAAATAATTTTCTTCCTTTTATTTTGCCCGGAGATGTATCACCTGACCTCCGCCTGCAGCCAAGTCAAGAGTGAGCTTCGTTGCCTTGTTTACATCTCTTGATTCCTTCATCAAGAGATTTGGATGGCGTACGGCATCCGGCAAATCGTTATATATTTTCGCTGCATAATTTCCTGCAGGTAAAAAGCCAAGAGGTATGGTAATGGTTCGCGCAGTGCTATTATTAATAGTACCTACATACCAATCGTTTCCTTTTCTTCGTGCAACCGTTACCCATTCACCCACCCCGGCTCCGGGTACTACGGTTTCATCCCATACAGTGGGCATTTCAGTTAATAGCTCAAAGCCATCCTGCCCTTCATAAGCTTCCGGCTCGTCGCATATCATCGACATATGGTTTTCCAACACGACATACATCGCCAGCATGTGGCAGCGTGTGCCCAGCACATTAGGCCGCAACGTGGTTACTTTAAAGCTGTCTGCAGGCATGGCGCGGAAGCCTCCAAGGTGGTAGTCAGTGCAGCCGGCAAGCCCGCGCATGAAAGGAATATTGATGTCATCATCCGGCGTGATGAGATTTCCCCATTTATCATTTTCATAATTTAGCGTTCCCTCCCGGGTTGATTCATTCGGGTAGGTGCGGCTCAATCCGGTCGGTTTATAAGCTCCGTGAAATTGTATTTCCAAATGGTGCGCCGCCGCCTTCTGCAGGATCTCTTCCTGGATCTTTACCATTTCCTGGTCATCACGATCCATAAAGTCAACCATCATTCCTGCAATACCCCATTTTTCAAAAAGCGCAAAAGCCGTGTCGAGCTTTGGATAAAGCGCCTGCCAGTGAACCCAAAAGCGCAGCCGTACACCTTTGCTTTTTGCATAGTCGCTTAAGCCCTGGATATCCAGGCCCGGCCTTGGTTTCGTCACATCCGTATTGGCCCCGGGCGCATATTGCTCGCCGTCATTCTGGTACCAGGCCACCTGCCTGTAGCCGATCACCGTATGATATTCTATACCGTTCCTGGAGCAAAAATCAATGTAGTATTTTTCAAAATCGAAATTCAAACCGGGTTCCCACGTGGTATCGGGAGATATGTCTCCATTCCACCAATGGAAAGTCGCTTTGCCCGGCTTGAGCCAACTCAGGTCTTGTATTTTGCATGGGTCAGCCAGGTCTGTAAGAATATTGGATTCAATCAGGGCACCCACGCGATCGCTGATCATCATTACCCGCCAGGGTGTATGGTGCGGCAGTGTTGCTTTTACTTTTATGTCCTGCTGTTCCGGTAAAGGGCTCAACTGGCTACTGAGTATGCCATTACGTTTCACCAGCGACATACCTGCGTAGTCGAGGAGATTTGCTTCAGTGATGGCCATATAGATTTTGCCGGGAAATTCAAAAAGCACAGGCATGTCCATCAACGTATCGTTCTTAATATCTCCCAGGGGTAATACGTTATAAAGGTGCTCGTGGCTGGTGTTAAAA
Source organism: Ginsengibacter sp. (assembly GCA_039930305.1). Taxonomy (GTDB): domain Bacteria; phylum Bacteroidota; class Bacteroidia; order Chitinophagales; family Chitinophagaceae; genus Ginsengibacter. Next base: position 1,610 of record JBDSPQ010000317.1, read on the forward strand.
TTTTCCAGGAAAGCCACCCTGCCCTTAGGATTGCCCGTAAGATTGAATTGAGTGTTTTCATCAGTTAGTGTATAATTTTGCCAGTCATTTTGTTCCGGCAATTCATAACGGAACCCAATGCCGTCATCGAATACCCTTACCCGTAAGTTGATAGTCCTTTTGCTGCCTTTTTGTTCCTGCATCGGGATGAGGGCTTCTTTGTAAGCATCATGCACTTTGTTCGATTTACCTTGCGGCAGAGTATAATCTTCTATTCCGTCGGTGACGGTGATGCGGCCCGTTTTAATATCACTGCCAAAAAAATCGTTATCCACGAAAGTGAGCCCGATCCTGCTATGTTCTATCAAATTTTTGTTTTTATAAGCAGCCGCATATTCAGGATGGCCGGCTGCGAGGGAAAACGTAAAAGTGAGCTGTTTGTCGGGGGAAGAAATATTTACTTTCTTTTGGGCAAGTAGAAAGTGAACGCATGATACTAATACAATGGCAAGGGAGGTTTTCTTAATGATCATCGCAATCTGATTTTATAACAATGTACATTAAAAATTCATGCCCCTTTCTAAACACATAAACGCTCCATAAATTTTGAATATCCATCAACTTATTCCTGCTTATCTTTAAATCGTTAACCATCATTGTTCCCTGAAAATATTCCATGGCTAAAATTTTAGTAATTGATGATGACAAGCCCATACTTGAGGTAGTGCAAACTATTCTCACTGGTGAAGGTTACGAGGTAGAGACAATTTCTGACTGGGCTGAAGTGTTCGGGAAGATAAAATCCTACAAACCTAACCTGATCATTCTGGACATCTTTATTTCCGGTTCAGACGGAAGGGTGATCTGTAAGGAATTAAAAAAGTCCAGGACGACGGTAAACATCCCTGTAATCCTTTTCTCCGCAACCCGTCGATTGGAATCGTATACCAAAGACAGCAATGCGCAGGGATATTTAAGAAAGCCATTCGAGAATGCAGAATTACTGGAAATCATCCGGG
>JBDSPQ010000318.1:0-6889 GCA_039930305.1 Ginsengibacter sp.
ACCATTAATAGCAACTTTAGTTGTGCTCATAACTTGATTGATTTTATTTAAAAATTAAGTTGCAAAAGTACGTTTTTGTGATACATGGGATCAGATAAAAAAGAATATGCCTTTGCCAGTGGCAACAGCCGCCAATCTTGGTCAGTTGTTTTTCCCGCTTACGAAACGGTTTCCCCTTACATAAAACCTGTATGGTAATAGTCCATCTTCGCCAGCTCCCTCGACCCCTATTCTTTTACTTGTTCCAATGTCAAAAGGATGTGTTGATATTTTATCCTGAGCGATGAAAAGCTCATGTTGATTAAGAGATAAACCCGAATGGTGTTTAAAAATACCAAGTGCTTTACCCACATTTCCAGGTCCGCGGGTAAGGGTAAAGTCCGGTTTTTTCTTTCCGGTCCGCTGTAACATAGTATCTATTCCTTCAATTGGTTCAACTGCCCTTATTAGAACGGCATCAGGTATGTCTTTGTCATTTGTCACCACGTTCATCATTTGATGCATGCCGTAGCAGATATATACGTAGGCAATGCCGGCTTCACTATACATATGTTCATTGCGGAGCGTTCTTTTATTATTAAATGAATGTGAAGCTCTGTCGGAAATGCCTACGTACGCTTCCGTTTCTACTATACGTCCTGATGTGCGCTGATTGTCAAAATTCGTTACCAATATTTTACCTAAGAGATCTTTGGCAATTTCCAACACATCTTTTCTTTGGTAAAATGAGAGAGGAAGAATTTGCATATACACTGATTAAAAATTTCAATTTAAAATAAACCGGGCGTAAAACATTAAAACCTAAAGCAGATTATATTTTTTAAGTTTGATATATCGGATAATAAATTTGAAAACGGTTGCTTAAAGAAATCATATTAGCCATACAGGCATATGCGCGGGCACATCGATTCATTTCGGCCAACAGGCTTTGGAAGTGGATCTTAATCCCAGGGTTCATATATGCATTGCTTTTTGTTGCCGGTTTTTACCTTTTTTGGGAATCATCGGCCTTTGTAATTGATTATCTTTTCTCCAAAACAGGCTTAAAAGCCTGGATGCAGAACGAGCATGGAAGCTTGCTCAGGTTTTTTTTCATATTCGGACAATTGGTGCTCCAGCTCATCCTGATGTTTTTTTATTTTTCCTGGTTTAAATACCTGTTCCTGATAGTGGGATCTCCTGTTTTTGCGTGGCTGAGTGAAAAGACAGAATCACTGATCAATGGGACGGAATATCCCTTCAGTCTAAAGCAATTTTTTAAAGATTCTATTCGCGGTATCACCATTGCTTTGCGTAATACACTGTGGCAAACCGTTTATACAATTTCCATATTATTTTTGTCACTGATACCACTTATAGGCTGGGCCACGCCAGTTTTAGCCTTGTTTATCGAATGCTATTATTTTGGTTTTTCCATGCTGGACTATACAAGCGAAAGAAAAGGACTTACTGCTACCCAAAGTATTTATTTTATTGGTCAGCACAAAGGGCTGGCGATCGGAAATGGTATGGTATTTTACCTCTTTCATTTACTGCCGGTGATAGGGTGGGTGCTTGCGCCGGGGTATGCAGTGATAGCAGCTACGCTTAGCCTGCGTAATATAGAAACTTCGGTAACTCATATAAATGCAACTAATATATAATTTTCCCAATGGTGTATCTTATTCCTTCTTTTTTATCTGACGATGCAATCGAAACAATACCGGCTTACATAATCGATGCCATCAAGGATTGCGAAATAATTTTTGCGGAAAATGAAAGAACAGCCCGGCGTTTTTTAAAAAGCATTTTCAAAGAGATAATAATTGATAATTATGAATGGTACACTATTCACAAAGCAGAACAAGAACTGTTAGGCACTTTCCGGCAAAAAGTAAAAGAGAATAGAAATATCGCTATCATTAGTGAAGCCGGTTGCCCCGGCATTGCTGATCCCGGGCAGTTGTTGATCTCTGAAGCGCAAAAACACGGCGCGATAGTACGTCCATTGGTCGGGCCATCCTCCATCATCCTGGCATTAATGGCCAGTGGACTGAATGGCCAGGAATTTTGCTTCACCGGCTACTTGCCGATTGATAATCTCGAACGGAATAAAAAAATAAAAGAATTGGAGGAGGAGTCAATGCGTAGGCAGCAAACCCAGATCTTCATTGAAACTCCGTTCCGAAATAATAAATTACTCGAGGCTGTTTTACAAAATTGTAAACCAACAACGTTTCTTTGTGTCGCTTCAGAAATAACATCAAAAAATGAATGGATAAGAACAAAAACAGTAGAGCAGTGGAAAACGGAGAAGGTGGACCTTCATAAAAAGCCGGCCATTTTTCTTTTACTGGCTGGAAAAAAATAAAATTCCGGTATGTGATTTCCGGGCACTGAGTTTAAAACAGGGAAGGTCCTTTTGAGTTACTGTGCGGCAATTTTCCCAGGTGAGTATATGCTTTTGCGGTTACTTCTCTCCCGCGTGGCGTCCTCATGATAAAGCCTTCCTGAATCAAAAAGGGTTCATATACTTCTTCAAGAGTGCCTGTTTCTTCGCCAACAGCTGTTGCTATAGTGGTAATGCCAACAGGGCCGCCCTTGAATTTTTCAATAATGGTCATCAAAATTCGATTGTCCATTTCATCTAGCCCATATTCGTCTACATTTAGTGCTTTCAATGCGTGCTGGGTGATGGCGAGATCTATAATCCCATTAGATAAAACCTGTGCAAAATCGCGAACCCTCCGCAAAAGTCCATTGGCGATACGGGGTGTACCACGGCTGCGCCCGGCGATTTCTCTTGCCGCATCAGATGTTATTTTTGTATTTAAAATAGAAGAGGATCTTAGAATGATCTTTTGCAGGGTTTCTGAATCGTAATACTCAAGCCGCGATTTAATGCCAAATCTCGAAAGCAATGGTGCAGTAAGTAAGCCACTGCGGGTAGTGGCTCCGATAAGTGTAAAAGGGTTTAGGTTAATTTGTACACTCCTGGCATTTGGCCCGGTATCGATCATAATATCTATCCGGTAATCTTCCATTGCAGCATATAGGTATTCCTCTACCACATTGCTAAGGCGATGAATTTCATCGATAAATAAAACATCATTGGGTTCGAGGTTGGTTAATAAACCTGCAAGGTCGCCCGGCTTTTCAATCACCGGACCGCTGGTTTCTTTAATATTTACCCCCAATTCATTTGCTACTATCCGGCTTAGCGTGGTTTTGCCCAGGCCGGGTGGCCCGTGAAAAAGAATATGATCTAAAGCCTCCTCGCGTTGACGGGTCGCTTTTATAAAAATTCTTAGGTTCTCTATGATTTGGGCCTGACCGCTAAATTCTTCGATAACCGAGGGACGTATGTTGTTTTCGAAATCTTTTTCAGCCGGCGTTAAAGCGTCGTTCGCGGTATTTAGATTTTGATTGGGCATAAAATTTTTCAGCTTTGTAAAACTAAACTTTTAATAGTAAAACCGTGTTGAAGGGATGTGCCCGTTTTGCATTTTCACCTTCCGGAAACTTGCACTGCCATTATTGCAAAGTGTTGTTCCTGGTTTGCTTATTGCGAAACATCATGCGCGAGAGAAATTTTTATCTTCGCCCGTGAAATTCAATCTAAAAAATTCTATGAAAAATAAAATAAAACTCGGCATACTGGATCAATCAATAGTTCGCGAGGGAAGCACTGCAAAAGATGCAGTTGAAGAAACGATCGCCACGGTAAAGCTTGCGGAGGAATTGGGCTTTAGCAGATTTTGGATATCTGAACATCATAACGCCCCGTCCATTGCTGGATCTGCCCCGGAGGTACTTATGGTAAAACTCGCGGATGTTACTAAAAGGATTCGTATTGGATCCGGAGGAATTATGCTGCCCAATCACAGCGCTTTAAAAGTTGCCGAAAATTTTCGGATGCTTGAGACGCTTTTCCCAGGCCGTATTGATTTAGGTATGGGACGTGCGCCCGGCAGCGATCGAATTACTGCAGCCATTTTAAATCCTTCCAATAATTTCAGTGAAGAAAGTTACCTCGCACAACTCTCCCATCTGCAACATTTTTTTAGTGACACAGCCGGTACAAGTTATGGTACATTGCTGGCAGTACCGCAGGCTGAAACTACGCCGGAGCAATGGATACTTAGTAGCAGCGGCGGCAGTAGTAGGATAGCGGCTGGCTTTGGAATGGGCCTTGCCGTAGCCAGATTTATAAATGGTAGTGCCACCCCGGATATCGTAGAAACTTATATTAAAAATTTCCAGCCATCAGAACAGTTCCCTGAGCCAAAAGCGATGCTTTCAATATCAGTATTATGTGGCGAAACTGAAAAGGATGCTTTTGAAATGCGCAAGCTAATGGACTACCGGTTGCTCCAATTCGAAAAAGGAAATTTTGAAAAACCAGGAGATTATTCCTCGCTAAAAAATTATGCATTTTCAAACGCGGAAAAAGAACGGATAAAAAACAACAGGGGCCGGGTGGTCTCGGGGACGATTGACCAGGTGAAAGAAGAACTTCTACAACTTGCAGACGACTTTGGGGTAGAAGAAATAATTGCCGCTGCCATGACGGATTCCGCCTACAGCCGAAGACGTTCCTTTGAGTTGCTGGCCGAAGGGTTTGAACTTACTATCTGAAGCTGGCAACAATGTTTCCCGGATATTTTTATTAAACTCGTATTTCCTGCCTGCTAATTTTCCCAGAAGAAAGGGTCATGAAGAAATCTTTTTAAACCTGGGTTTATTATTTTATAGCTAATTTTAAAAAAAAGCACCATGCAAAAATTAGTGACCGGAATAATTTTACTTTTTTTCTTTTCTCAATGTAACGAAAGTTCTTCCCCTGCAGCATCTTCAGGAAATGAAACAGCTGATAAACTGGCGCAGAGCGCAGGCTTGAAAGATTTTGATAAAATTACCCAGTTGGAATTTACATTCAATGTAGACAAAGACTCAGTGACCGCTACAAGCCGCCATTGGAAATGGATGCCTAAAACCAACGATGTTGTTTTTTACGGTGAAAAAGATTCGGTCGCATTTAAGAGGTACGACACTTCTACAACACAGCTAAGAGAACTGAATGGGCAATTTACTAATGATGAATATTGGTTAATTTTCCCATTTCATCTTGTATGGGATAAAGGCATGACCATGACTGATAATGGGAAATCCATTGGCCCCGTAACGGGCGATTCCCTAAACAAAATAACAATCAATTACAATAAAACTGATGGCTTCACCCCGGGAGACATGTATGTAGTTTATACAGACGATAATAATAAAATTAACGAGTGGGAGTTCCATAAGGGAGGAAGTGCTGACCCTTCTCTCATGACTACATGGGAAGATTATGAGAATTATGATGGCCTTAAACTGGCCACTAATCACCGTTCAAAGGATGGTTCATTCAGGCTTTATTTCACGGATGTACAGGCTGGCGAATAGAGTAGCTTCATCTGCAGGCTGATTATTTTTTTAATTCTAAAGTTTCATCACTACATTCGATAATCTTATATTAGGTTAGCTGCTTTATATCAACTTTTCGCTCCGTCCCTTTATAACACACTGCCCAGGAAAACCTCGTGTCTTTGATTATGAAAGAGTGTGTTTTTACATTAATAAAATAAAATAACCATGGAATCAGCAACAGGCGACAGAACCTCAGTTATGAAGATTAAAGTAATGGTGATCAATACCAAAGAACTCAAAAAACTTTTTGACGACAAAGATTTTGATGGGATAACGCTACAGTTTAGCCAGGCATTTGGTAATAGCCACATCTTACAATTTATAGCCTATAAGCATTTTTCATCCAGGAAAAAGCAGGAGCAGATTACGGACCCGGGATTTTTCGTAAATGATAAAGGGAACGACCTCTACAAAGAAATAGAAATCTCTGAAGAAGGTGTTACCAGTCATTTTGGAAATCTTAAGTTGACGCGTGTTGACATGAAAGAAGATATAGATACTGATGAATTCCCCTACCTCATTCTCTCACCACAGCATGGCACAGGGGAGTATGAAAATTATATAATTTGTAATCCATTTTATTCTAACGAAATTAAAGAATCGCCCGCGCCTGTACAGGCACTATCCCGGGGAGTTCCTGCCGTAAGTTCATTGGCAATAAGAACAGTAAACCCTTCTCCGCCAGGTTAGAAGACAAACTTCATAAAAATAAATATTCAGCTCGTCTCACTTTTGAATAGTTTTTTTATCGTAAAATGCAGAAGAACGTTGTCATCACTTTTTCCAATGAGATTAACTAACTTACTGAAGAATTTCAAGTAGCTATGCGCTCAAAAATTGCGGTAACCCCGCGTCATGAAAACAAGCATTATCCAATCCTGAGATCTTCGTGAAATGAAAGCTCGTATCCTTACTTTTCTATTTTCCTTTTTAATGTTTCAGGCAGTTGCCCAAACAAGAAAAATTGACAGCATTAATCATCTTATTGGCAAAGCGAAAACAGATACTGCCAGGATAAACCTCCTTGTAAAAAAAATCAACTTAGTAAGGAATGAAAACATTGATTCGTCTATTCAATTAAATAAGAAAGCACTGGAGGAGGCGAAATCGCTTGGATATTATAAAGGGGAAGTAAATTTGAGAAATAACCTGGTAACAAGTTATTGCTTCAAAGGTGACTATAAAAGTGCTGCGGAAAATCTGAAATTCCTGGAAACCTTCATTAAGCCCTCGAAGGATTCCACAGATTACGCTGACCTGTATGGCAACTATGGTATGATGTACGGCATGCAAAGTAAGTACGATACGTCTATACAGTTCTATGAAAAAACAATTGGTATTCGTGAAAGGAATAACATTCAAACTTCGTTGGCTTCAAGCTATTCCAATATCGCCATAGGATTTCAACAATTGTCTAACTATGCCCAGGCATTATTTTACC
>JBDSPQ010000319.1:0-2890 GCA_039930305.1 Ginsengibacter sp.
TCCATCGAATATCGGTACAAAGCCTGTTGTATCCACCACCTTTTCTTCCGATACAGAATTATCATGGTTGGAAGAATTGCAGCTGCTAAAGAACAGGCAAGTTATTATAACCGCAGTGCAAAATCTCTTTTTATATAAACGGAGATACTGGCTCATATGAAATATTATAAAGTGAAAAATTTATTTTGACCTGTAATTTGCATTATTGTTCTGGTTGTCTTCAGCCTTAAGATTTCTAATCGTATGCCTGTCGATATAATTAAATTCATTTTGCAACAGCTTATGTCTTGAATATTAACCCCTATATTGCTGGTGTCCACATCATACCACCCCTGTTTCTTTCCAGCTTCTGGAATCAGCCGATTCAATAACTGCCTCACAAACCTTCTGCGTTTCCAACGCCTCTTTAAAGGTAGGTGAACATGGTTCTCCCGTTTCAAGACTTTTAAGAAAATCGGCTGCATGGTGAACGAAGCTGTGTTCGTATCCAATGGACGTACCCGGGATCCACCATTTATCCATATAAGGTTGGTCACTGTCTGTAACAAGAATAGAACGCCAGCCACGCACAATAGCATCATCAGCATAATCGAAATATTCAAGTCGGTTCATATCATGAAGATTCCAGGCGATGGAAGCATTTTCACCATTAATTTCCAGGGTGTACAAGGCCTTATGACCGCGGGCATATCGCGTTGATTCAAAATTGCCCAGCGAACCATTATTAAAATGACACACAAAACTGCACGCATCATCGATACTTACCTTTTGCATTTTACCGGTTAACTGGTGCATTCGTTCTTTTACAAAAGTTTCCGTAACGGCTGATACATCTTTTATACCGCCATTCAGCCACATCGCTGTGTCAATACAATGGGCCAGCAGGTCACCTGTTACACCGGACCCCGCTACATCAGCATCCATACGCCACAGGCCTTCTCCGCCTTGCGGAAGATTTGCATTGATGGTCCAATCCTGCAAAAAATTGGCGCGGTAATGAAATATTTTTCCCAGCTTGCCGGAGTCTATGATTTGCTTGGCCAGCGTTACCGCGGGAACGCGGCGGTAATTGTACCAAACGGTATTTGCCACACCCGCCTTTTCCACCGCATCTACCATCTCTTGCGCTTCCGCCACACTTCTCGCAAGGGGTTTTTCGGTGAGAACTATTTTACCGGCGTCTGCTGCGGCAACGGCAATCACAGCATGCATGTCATTTGGTGTGCAAATGTCTATTGCATCTATATCGTCACGAGAAATAATATTCTTCCACTCAGTTTCGAAGGACTCGTAGCCCCATTGGTTAGCGAAAGCAGTTACCTTATCCTTGCTTCGCGAGCATGCTACTTTCAATATTGGCCGATACTCCAGGTCGGGGAAAAAGTTTGCAATACGGTTGTAGGCATTGGAATGGGTGCGTCCCATAAGGCCGCAACCGATCAATCCAATTCTCAATTCTTTCTTTGCCATGGATTAAAAAGTTACAATAATTGAATGATATTTTTTATTCTTTATTCAGGCTCATGCCAGCCGTGCCGCTCACGTATTTTTATCATCGCGGATAGAATGTCGTTCCATGTTTGCGGCTGCGCCATCACGTCGTTTGGAAACATACAACCGTCCCAGCAGATATGCCTGAATGCTTTTGTGAGTGCACCACTATCATCACGAAGCCAATAGCCGGCGTCGTTCGTAATATCTAATTTTCCGTTGGGGTCTGTTGCCAGGCAATGCCGGCCCGTTTTATCATGAGATCCTGTACCGTGAACGGTGCCATCATTTTGAGCTATATGAAAATCTATGGTCCATGGCCTTAGCGCATGCGTAAGTGTTTTCAGGCCTTCTTCCAAAGTATGACGGTCGGCCCATTCAAAATTTTCAGGAAGGATACGATCCTGTGGACTATTATAACCTAATAAATATAAAAGTGTGTGCGCCATATCAGCCTGGAAGCCAATATTGGGGCGGTCCACGGCTTCAAGTGTTTCAATCATTGCACGCCAGCTATGCATGGCTCCCCAGCAAATCTCCCCTTCGGCAGCAAGCCGCTCACCATAATCGGCTGCTACCTCACAGGCCTCGCGGAATGTTTCAGCAATAAGCTTTGTATTATTTACCGGGTCTTTGGCCCAGGCTTCCGGGCTACTCGCAGAATCGATCCGCATGATGCCGTATGGGCGAATATCCAGATCCCTCATCAATTTTCCTGCATGGCAAGCTTTTTTCACCTGCTGCACAAATCTTGTTCTTTCATCTTTACTGCCCATAGCCGCGCCACCTGCAGGCGGCCAAATGGGCGCCACGAGGCTGCCAATCTTTAATCCATAAGAACCAACTTTATCGGCCAGCTTTTTAATGTCGTCATCAGAACTTTCAATAGCATAATGTGGGTCAAAAAGCCCTATATCAATTCCATCAAATTTTACCCCATCCACTTCTGCCGCAGCTGTCATTTTTAACATGGTATCGAGTAGAATCACAGGCTCGGAATCTTGTCCTTTGCCAACAATCCCCGGCCAGGAAGCATTATGGAGCTTCGGAAAATTATTTTCATTCATGCTGAAATTTTTTTAGCTTTTTTCAAATAAGTTTTGAGACTTAATAAAGTAGAAAGATCATTTTAGAACTATTACTTTTCTACCAGGGAAATAAATAGAAATAAACTGTTCTAATTATTTTCTGAGATTTTATAAAATCATATCAGGATTTTCAGGACCAAAATGTTTTAGCATTACTATGGGATCAGTAGAAGATTTGTTGACAATCTTTACGCCTTCTTTTGCTGCTGATTCGCTGACAAAATATTCGTCATGGGTTAACTGTCCATAACGAATTAATGCCGGGGTTTCGATGTCCCACACGCCCATACTTCCGTGCCCCTGCATCATGA
>JBDSPQ010000320.1:0-7379 GCA_039930305.1 Ginsengibacter sp.
GAAATAAAGCCGGTTGTGTATGGCAGTACCGCGGGTCCCAAATTCATAGTCTATACCGCTTTCTGCCTGCAGGCCTTCATTAAAAATATTCGTTGATGGTAAAATTTCTGCTGTAGTGGGAGCAGAAAATCCCCTGGCAATACTGGAATAGAGTGAGATATTTGCAGCCAGTTTTTTCAGTATAGAAAATCTTGGTGTTAGCTCATTTTTAAAGTTCCTGTTTTTCTCCGTGGACGGTACATCTGATAGCCTTCTAAAATGTAAAGTAAGGCGGTTGATGCTTGCACCGGCAGTAAAGATCCACCCGCCTTTTATTTCCGCATTTACCTGTAAAAAAGCAAATCCCTGCGAATTAAAAATTTCGTCATCTGTTTGCAATGAGTCAGGTTGGCCACTATTATTGTCATAAATTCTTTGCGTATTGAAACTTTGCTGAAACTCAGCCCCCGCGTGAAAGGTAAATAAAGTGGTATTTAAAGCTTTATTAAATTCAAAGACTGATCTTCCTCCAAAGTGTGGTTCGGAAGTGCGTCCGTAGTTTCTGAAAGACGGATTGCGCATTTGGGAATAGACGCCATAGACGGACGTATTATTTTTCCAGTTGGTATTTATTTTTTGCTCTATACTAAAACCTGCCAGAAATGTTTTTTGATAAATAGCGGCTTGTGCTTCATCGGCGCTGGGGTTGATACCGGCATGAGGCCTTGCTGCCGAAGGATCTGCATTATATTCCGCAAGAGTTAACGCGCCCGGCGTTTGATAGTGCAGGTCTGCATAAAGGAAATGCGCATATACCTTCTGCGTTTCAGATGAACGCACCAGAGCATCCCAGGTTAATACATCTCGTCCCATTCTAGTGTGATCCCGGTAGCCGCTGCTCACCTGGTGCTGGTAATTAATCACATTATTTGCTCCATCTTTTCCTAAACGGATATTGGTATTGATGTTTTGAAGGCCGAAGCTACCTGCAGTATAGGATACGGCAGCGCCCGGTGTAAATTGGTTTACATCATTTCGTATGAGCATTACCCCGCCTGTGCCTGCGCCATAGATGCTACTTCCCGGCCCTTTTATTATTTCAATGGACTGGAAATTATAGAAGCCTAATTGATTCAGGTAAGAATTTCCGCCAGGATCCGTATAAGGGATACCATCGTAATACACTTTCACGTTTCTAACTCCAAAGGGTGAACGCAGTGAGCTTCCGCGGATACTAAGCCTGTAACTTCCGGGCGATCTTTCTTCCATCCTGACCCCCGGGGTTAAATTTAATGCAGGTAAAATGCTGGTATTATTGAACCGGTTTAGGGCTGCATGATTTACCAGGCTCACGGCCGCCCCTACATCAATTAATTTTCGGTTGGTTTCAAATGCCTTTACTACCACTTCCCGCAAAGAAACAGTGTCTGTTTCTTCAACCTGGGAATATGCATTAAAAAATAACAATAGCGAAATAAGACCGCACGTGAAAAGTTTCATATAAGATTTGCTGTTAAAAAACGCAAAGGTAACGTCAAATAAATTTCTATCTTTCTCCCATGAAACCGCTGAAGCAGCTTACTTTATTCGATACTACTATCATTATGGTAAGTTTCGTAATCGGCATGGGCATTTTCCGTACACCTGTAAACGTGGCGAAAGCCGTTACCAGTCCGGCTATGTTTTTTGGGGCGTGGATAGCGGGAGGTATTATAGCATTGTGTGGTGCGCTTACTTATGCAGAGATTGGCAGCCGCATGCCGGTCACAGGCGGCTATTATAAAGTATTTTCTTACGCTTATCATCCTTCAATTGCTTTCGCGGTAAACTGTATAATCCTTGTATCCAATGCAGCCTCTCTGTCTGCTGTTGCCATAGTGGGAGGTGAATACATTACGGGCGTGATCATTCCGTCTTCAAATGATAGTGCGTGGAGGCTAATACCGGGAAATGAAACTTATATTCAATCCATACAGGTTGGTATTGCGATCGCGGCCATAATAATATTTTATTCTGTCAATTTATTAGGTCTTAAAATGAGCGCGAGGGCGCAAAATATATTGACTGTTATTAAAATTTGCATGGTTATCATGCTCATAAGCCCGCTGTTGTTTGCGGCTGGCAACCATACACCAATTGTTGCATCCATACAATCGACCCCTGTTTTTACCGAGTATCTTAAAGCATTTGGGATAGGCCTTGTAGCGGTAAGTTTTACCTACGGAGGCTACCAGCAAACGATAAATTTTGGAGAGGAGGTGAAGGATGCCAGGAAAACTGTTCCACGGGCTATTTTTCTTGGAATCATTATTATCATCACTCTTTACTTACTGATAAATTATGCTTACGTCAGGGTGATTGGTTTCGAGGAATTAAAAACTTCAAAAAATATTGCAGCCATTATGGCTTCAAAAATTTTCGGGATAAACGCCGAGCGTGTGCTCTCTGTTTTATTATTTATGAGCGTGCTGGCTTATGTAAATATTCTCCTTATGAGCAATCCCCGGGTAATGGCTGCAATGAGTGATGATAAAATTCTGCCGCCGGCATTTGGCAGAAGGCACCCGCAGACCGGAGTACTTACCGCCTCTCTCACCGCATTTTCGGCGGTGGCAGTCCTGGTTATTTTTTGGGCAAAAGAATTCGATGCTATTTTGAGCTTTACTATTTTCCTTGATTGCTTTGGAATGGTATTTTCTGCCGGCAGTATTTTTATCATCCGCAAAAAGACGGCAGAATTAAACGGAACCGGTATCTATTCCATGAAACTGTATCCGCTACTCCCGCTTATTTTTATAGCAGCTTATACTTTCGTTGGCATCAGCATTTTAATTACTGAAACAAAAACTTCGCTGACCGCCCTGGGCGTATTGGCCGCTTTCATTATTATTTATTATATCATACGTCAGAAAAAACCTGGTGTGCAGGATAGTACAACACTCCCGTAAGGCAATGGACGCAAAAAAAATTTCTTACATAATTAATGAGCTGGGAGAAGATCGGGCGAATTATTTCAACGCAATAGCGCCGCCCATTATCCAGACAAGTAATTTCGCATTTCAAAAAGTTGAAGACCTTCGCAAGGCTTTCAAGGATGAATATTCTACGTTTTTATACAGCCGGGGAATCAATCCCACGGTCAAAATATTATCGCAAAAGCTGGCAGCGCTGGATGAAGCGGAAGATTGCCTCGTATTTAACAGTGGCGCCGCTGCTATTTTTGCTGCGGTTTTATCCAATGTAAAATCAGGTGATCACATTGTTTCTGTAAGCAGGCCATATTCGTGGGCGCAAAAAATGTTTGATAAGATATTGCCCAGGTTTAATGTTGTTACCACCTATGTTGATGGAACCGACGCGGATAATTTCGAGAGGGCTGCCCAATCCAATACAGTCCTGTTTTATCTTGAATCTCCTAATAGCTGGAGCTTTGCTATACAAGATTTGTCTGCGATTGCGGCTATTGCGAGGGATAAGAAGATCATGACCATTTGTGATAACAGCTATTGTACCCCTTTATACCAGCGGCCAGTTGCTGCCGGTATCGATTTGGTGTTACAAAGTGCCACGAAATATATTGGTGGCCATAGTGACGTGGTTGCGGGAGTATTATGCGGGAGTAAAACAATGATTGAAAGGATATTTCATAGTGAATATAATACCATTGGAAGCGGCATTCAGCCATTTAATGCATGGTTATTGCTAAGAGGGCTACGTACGTTACCTTCGCGGCTGGAAAAAATTTCCACGACTACTGACAAACTTATCTGCTTTTTAAAGGGGAATGCTCAGGTGGAAAAAGTAATTTTTCCTTTCGACAAAGATTTTCCGCAAGTCGTTCTTGCGAAAAAGCAAATGGAAGGTGCCTGCGGGCTGTTTTCATTTGTTCTAAAAACACAAACGGTCCGGCAGGTAGAAATTTTTTGCGAAAGCCTTGAACACATTACTATGGCGGTAAGTTGGGGTGGTTATGAATCATTAATCATTCCGTGGTGTGCCGGGATCAGTGCTGAAGAATTTGACCCTGGAAATGAGGAGCACCGGATGTTGAGGATGTATGCAGGACTGGAAGATGCAGACTACCTGATAGAGGACCTTGAAAAAGCTTTTGTAAAACTGTCCCACTCAGTATAAAGTGGAATATTTCACCTACCAATATACTTAACGGTATGCTGGAAAAATCGATTTTATTATTTTTGTTACATGTCAATGAAAATTAACCTGCTGCTTTGCCTCTGTTTATCTGTAAGTATTTCCCAGGCACAGGATAAATGGAGCCTGCAACGTTGTGTTCAGTATGCTCTTGACAGTAACATTTCCATCAAACAACAGGAAATACAAGCGGATCTTTCCGCTATCACCTACAAGCAAAGTAAACTTTCCCGCCTTCCCTCGGTAAATTTTAGTAATAACGAGGGCTACAGGTTTGGTAAGTCTCAGAATCCATCTACGGGTATTTTGGAAAGTCAGAATTTTTTTCAGATCGGGATGAACTTGCAGTCCAGTGTCGATATTTTCAACTGGTTTTCTAAAAAGAACACCATCCTCGCAAATGAGTGGTCATTGATGGCGGCTAAGGCTGGTACAGAAAAGCTCAAAAATGATATATCGCTCACTGTGGCAAATGCTTACCTGCAAGTATTGCTTGCACGTGAACAGGAGGAAATTGCATCAGTACAAATTCAGCAAACGGCAGCCCAACTTGATATTGTGCAGAAGCAGGTCAGCGCCGGCGCTTTGCCTGAATTGAATGCCGTAGAACTGGAAGCACAACTTGCCAATGATAGCGCGAATTATATATCAAGTAAAGGAAGCGTACAGCAGGCAAAATATGTTTTGAAGTCTTATATGAATTTAGACGCGGCTGCACCGTTTGAGGTAGAGGAACCGCCGGCTGACAAAATTCCTTTGGAGCCGATCGAATCTTTGCAGCCGCAAAATGTGTATACGCTTGCATTAGCTAATCTTCCGCAGCAGCGGGTAAATGATTTTAATATCAAGGCGGCTACAAGTAATTCTGCGGCAGCACGAGGGTTATTATATCCCACCATTTCCGCTTATGGAGGGTTAAATACCAACTATGGCTATTTCCGTTCTCCTGTATATGACCAGTTGTTAACAGGATACTCCCCGAGTGGCCTGGTAATCAACGATGGCATGGGTGGCTTTATAGACGTGCAGCGCCCGCTGTTTACAAATGGTGGTAGAAAAGGTTACATCACTTCAGATGCTTTGGGAACACAGTTTAGTAACAACTTTGGCCAGTCAATAGGGATTAGTATTTCGTTGCCTATCTTCAACGGGTGGCAGGCTAAAGCCAATTATGAAAGAACGAAATTGAATATCCGGACATTGGAATATCAGCGGGACTTAGACAACCAGACCCTGAAGCAGGATATCTACCAGGCATACAATGCCGCAATAGTAGCATTGGAGAAATTCAACTCTTCTGCAAAGTCGGTTGATGCTGCACAACGTACTTATGATTTCGCTATAAAAAGATTTGATATCGGGATGCTTGGCACGTTTGAACTGGTAACCGATCAAAATAATTTGTTCAGGGCCAAACTGCAATACGTGCTGAACCAGTTTGACTATGTATTCAAGATGAAAGTGCTTGAATTTTATAAAGGAGAGGGAATTAAATTATAGCAGCCGAAATTGCGTTAAGGTATTTCGATAAAGGCCGCTGCGCATAGTTATTGAATCAACTAGTTAAAATAAAATGGCAGATACCCGAAGAGGTTGATGCGAATTAATATTATGAACAAGAAATTAAAATGGGTTATTGGTATATTACTTTTATTGATTGTGGTGCTGGTAATCCTGAAAAAAACCGGTGTTTTAGGGAAGGAAGAAGGAACCAAAGTAACCGCTGAGAAAGTCATTAAGCGAACCATTACGGAGACAGTAAATGCGAGCGGAAAAATATATCCCGAAATAGAAGTGAAAATGAGTCCTGATATTTCAGGTGAGATTGTGGAACTGTATGTAGAAGAAGGAGACAGTGTGAAGAGAGGGCAGGCGTTGGCCCGTATTTATGGCGATATCTACGCAACCCAGCGGGACCAGGCAGCGGCTAATGTGAGCCAGCAGCAAGCACAGGTCGCAAATGCTTCCGCTTCTATAGGCGCATTGGAAGCCAACATGGAGCAGGCGAAGAAGACCTATGACATGCAAAAACAGCTTTTTGACGACAAAGTAATCTCGAGAAATGAATTCAATACTGCTGATGCTGCTTATAAATCTGCAGTAGCAAATTACAACGCAGCGCAGCAGGGAATACGTGCTAACCAGGCAGGGGTACAAAGTGCAAGAGCAGCTTTGTCAAAAGCCAACAAAGATATCAGCAGGGCAACTTTATTTGCCCCGATGGATGGCGTCATTTCTCTGTTGAATATAAAAAAAGGGGAGAGGGTAGTGGGCAACTCTATGATGGCCGGTACGGAAATGATGCGTATTGCCGATATGAGTAAAATAGAAATAAGGGTGGATGTAGGTGAAAATGATATTCCCAAAGTTCACCTCGGGGATAGTGCCATAATAGAAGTAGACGCCTATACCAACAAAAAATTTTATGGTATCGTAACACAAATTGCCAGTAGTAATACAGGGGCGGCTTCCCAATCTGCGGCCACTACGAGTACCGATGTTACCAATTATAAAGTATATATAAGGTTGTCGCCCGAGTCCTATAAAGATTTAATTGATCCGTCGAGGCCGAAAAATTTTCCTTTCCGTCCGGGAATGAGTGCGAGCGCGGATATACAAACCAAAACGCATGCAAATGTGCTGTCAGTACCTATAAATGCTGTAACGACGCGCGACAGCAATGACTCAACAGGTGCCGCGATAATAAAGCCCGCTGGCAGCGAAAATGTTGATGCCTCCCGGTCAACAGGTAATGAACAGAGCGAAATTGAAGAAGTGGTTTTTCTTATACAGCCTGACCAAACAGTGAGAAAACAAAAAGTAACTAATTCCATTCAGGACATCAATTATATCGAAATTACTGATGGGTTGAAAGAAGGCGATGAAGTAGTTACCGGCCCTTATGATGTAGTTTCAAAAACATTGAAAAACGATACCAAGGTAAAGATTGTGCCAAAGAATGAATTGTTTGATGAGAAAAAATAGACTGAATATTCTTTAAAATATCAGGAGTTATTTTTCATAATAATGTCCTTTGGTTAGAAAACAAAAACCTTGCTGTAAAATTAAAAATTTGATTTTACTGAAAATGGAATAACACCTATGGTTTTAAAAGATATGAATTGGCGGGAAAAGGGAATAGATATCTGTAAGAGCAATGTTGGATTATAATTTTTGTGTTCCATATCGGATAATGATTCGTCCTTTCAAATACCTTTATAAATCATCCGATGTTTCATAATACTCAC
>JBDSPQ010000321.1:0-2601 GCA_039930305.1 Ginsengibacter sp.
TATTTCGGTTGTCCCTACCAAAGCGTCGCCATCCATTTCTCCTCCGGTGAAATAGGCATTGTTCCATAACTTTTGATTTTCATTCATCACGCTTTTCAGCCCGGGATCTTTTATAAGTGAATCAGTATTCATGACCGTTAGTATTTTTTTCAAGTCTACAAAAATACCTATGGGGTGACCTTTCAATTGATCAGTAAATGCAAAATCATGTTTACCGCCAGCTATAAAACTATTGACGTAAGATTGATCATTACCAAGCACAAAAAATTTGTCGTTCATATTAAACGCCACTTTTGAATCGATCCCCATTCCGGGACCGATTTTTTTCCCTGCATCTACCAATTTTTGAAAACTCGGTTTATTTCCAATTCCGGTAGCAAACAGAAATTTCATCGTGGGAGCCATTTTTAGCCCGGCATCTTTGTCCGGATCTTCCGGGTTCAATTTTCCAGGCTTCGCACCAATACTAAGGTCAGTTATGGCTAACAGCAGGTTTCCGGAATTAGCCTGGGTAAAATCTTCCAGGTAGAAGCCCATTTGACCTGCATACATATTTATAAAACCATCCATACCTGCAAGCTTTATGAGTTCTTTAAAACCTTCCGGGCTAAAATTCATCGATAACAGCCCAACAATATTCTGAGAAGGAATATTATTGATCATGTCAATATTCAACTTATCACCTTTATACTTTTTTAGAAAATCAGTAAACTCCTTTCCTGCATAATTTTTCTGGTTTACCAGTATTCTGCCGTTTTCAAAATTTACGGAATAGGTGCTTATATTTCCTTTAAAAAAAACATCCAGCTTCAGCATACCAAGCATTCCCAGGGCGGCATTGTTCCTCATGATCTCCTCACTATTTATCCAGCCATGTATATCCCCTTTTTCTGACATCAAGGCACTGAATTTTTTATTAGAGGAAAGCGTGCTGTCAGCATCCATTGTGAACAGTTTTTTACAAACTGAAACCGAAGTTGCTATGTCTTCACTGCCGGCTGGTGCTATATTTGAAAGATTGCCCAATGAATCGAATGCGGCAGGTAAATTTTTTCGAAAAGTGTTACTATTAGTTATATAAACAAAATGAGATTCCTGCCATCCGACAATGCCATGGTCCTTCAGGACTAATAAAGCAACGCCACCGTCTTTACTCACAACTGCAGAGGGATCAATATTCTTATTGAATTGCTCGAAAGCCTTTGCATCTTTCAGTTTTCCCTCAAACACTAAATCGTAGTCATTACCTGTGCCCTTGGTTACAAAAAATATCAACCCGCCCTTCGAATCAATACCACTGTTTTCAGGATTGTCAAGAATGTTTTTTATCCATGCTTTCGTAGCCGTATCGCTGTACAGGTCTTTGTACCAGCTTGTTTGTTTAATTTCTTCCCAACTCAGTTTTTCGTCAAGGGATTTTGTATCCAAATAAGCCACAAATAATGCATTCTGGGGAATCATTTTTCCCGCATCATTTCTTTTTTTACAGGCTGAAAATGCAATTGCGAAAAACAAAATAATTACAGAACTCTTTAGAATCGATGTCATAAAAAAATATTTATGTTTGGATAAATGCCGAAGCTTTACAGCCTCGACAGTTTTACAAATCTCTTGAAAAGAACTCATTTTTTTGCAAAGTAGGTATTCAGTTCGCTAATTGGTATAGTAGACTGCTGACCGGTATGTAAATCTTTAATCTGGCAGTTTTTTTCTTCAGCTTCCCTTGAACCAATGATCACTGCGAAACGGATATTTTTCCTTGATGCATATTTAAACTGTTTTTCCAGTTTCGCGTTGTCATAAAATAATTCACAACTCACTCCAATATTCCTCAGATTTTGCATTGCATAAAATGAAAATTTGCTTTCGTCATTTCCCAGGTTCAGGAATAAAACTGTTGTGGATTTCATAATATTTTCCGGGAAAAGATTCAACTCCTCCATCACGTCATAAATCCTGTCTACCCCGAAACTAATTCCAACACCCGGAACATTGGGTAAACCGAACAAACCAGTCAGGTCATCGTACCTTCCGCCGCCGCCGATACTGCCTATTTGTACGTCGGTTGCCTGTACTTCATAAATCACGCCGGTATAATAATTTAGTCCACGCGCCAGCGTAAAATCAATTTGTAAAAATTCTTTTGCATAAGCATCATGATCTGAAATGGCAAGAAACGCGTTCATTTCATCAATTCCTGACTTGCCCATTTTATTACCCTCAAAAAGCGGTGCAGCCGCATCGAGCTTTTCACGGTTGTTTCCGGCGATAGACAAATACTGTCTGATAGTGGCAACCTGTGCATTGACTAGTCCATTTGCGTAAAGCTCCTTCTCTACTTCATGCATTCCAATTTTATCAATTTTATCGATCGCAGTACTTATGGTTGATAAATTTCCAACATCGCATATTTCTGCAAGGCCCGCTAAAATTTTCCGATTATTCATTTTAATAACAACAGGAATTTTTAGTTCCTTAAATACCTTGAAGTAGATGCCAGCCAATTCTATATCACTTATTATTGAAGTAGTGCCGGCGATATCGGCATCACATTGATAAAATTCACGATACCTGCCTTTCTGTGGCCTGTCTGCACGCCAC
>JBDSPQ010000322.1:0-4422 GCA_039930305.1 Ginsengibacter sp.
AGATGGCAAACCTATTCCGCCCCTTGATGTTGATGGGAATGAATTGAGATAGTTTTTACATTAAATACTTTTTCGAAGTTGATTAATAGTTTTTGTTTCACCTCCTCAAAATCAACTTTATACCCAAGTTCTTTTTCTATAGATGTTACCTTTTTATTTACAATGCCGCAAGGTATAATATTGTCAAAATAGCTTAAATCTGTATTGACGTTGAGGGCAAACCCATGCATGGTGATCCACCGGCTGCAGCGAATACCCATTGCGCAAATTTTGCGTTCAGAACCTGGTTTATTAGTATCAATCCAAACGCCCGTTTCGCCACTACTTCTTTCTCCTTTGATTCCGTAGACTGCAATCGTCAGGATGATTACTTCTTCGAGGCTCCGAAGGTACTTTCCAATATCAGTGTAAAATTTTTCAAGATCGATAATCGGGTATCCCACTAACTGCTGCAACCCGTGAAAAGTGATATCGCCTCCCCTGTTGGTTTTGAAAAATTCAATTTCTTTTTGCTCCATTTCCTTTTCGTTCATCAGCACATTCTCCATATGCCCGCTTTTCCCCAATGTATACACAGGTGGATGCTCGCAAAACAGTAAATGGTTTTTCGTACTCCTGCACACTTCCTCTGCCAGTCGAAGCGCTTCGGTGCCTCCCGTACCAGCTGTTAATTTTCTCGCTATGCTCTTTATATCAACATTAGCCTTTACCAGGGCTTCCTGGTAATCCCATGCTTTCTTATACTGAATGATACCGAGATTTTCGTAAATGACTTTCTGTGTATCCAAACTAAAGAATTTAATTTGCAAAGTTAAGAATGAATTGCTGGTGGCTCTCATTGGCTCTTTTGGATTTATGTTCACAATTAATTTTTTATGACGGCACCCGATTTACATCCTGATGATAGCGAGGAGCTTTTTGAGCGGCTTACCATAGTAAGTGCCAAAGGCCAGGAGCCTTTGCGCATCGATAAATTTTTAATGAATCGGATAGAAGGCGCTACGAGAAATAAGATACAGCAGGCGATTGCAGCGGAACGTGTGTTGGTAAATGAAAAGGTCATTAAGTCGAATTACAAGGTGAGGCCGGAAGATAAAATAGTGGTGTACGATACGCACCAGCCCGACAGCACCGATATTGTTCCCGAAAACATTCCGTTTCATATTGTCTACGAAGATGAAGAAGTAATGGTAGTAGATAAGGCTGCGGGCATGGTAGTTCATCCCGGGAGCGGAAACCCGGGCGGTACTTTGGTAAATGGTGTGGCCTGGTATCTCAAGCAACAAAACCCTCACTTAAACGAAGACGAACTTTCAAGGTTTGGGTTGGTGCACCGCATCGATAAGAACACAACCGGCCTTCTGGTGTTAGCGAAAACGCCAAAAGCAATGACGCACCTGGCAAAACAATTTTTTGATCACACGGTTTACCGGCGGTACGTTGCCCTTGTCTGGGGCGATTTCAATGAACAGGAAGGGACAATTGTCGCGCATGTCGGAAGGCATCAGCGATTTAGAAAGTTGTTCGCCGCTTACCCTGAAGGCGAGCATGGTAAGGATGCGATTACACATTATAAAGTCCTCGAAAAATTTAATTATGTTTCACTCGTTGAGTGCCGGTTGGAAACGGGACGGACGCACCAGATTCGCGTACATATGCAGCACATTGGTCATCCGCTTTTTAACGACCATACATATGGTGGTGATCGAATTGTAAAGGGCACCGTCTTTACCAAATACAAACAGTTTGTGGAAAATTGCTTCACATTATGCCCGCGACATGCATTGCATGCGCAGCAACTCGGCTTTATACACCCGGCCACAAGGGAGAAAATGAATTTTGAAAGTCCGTTGCCAAATGACATACAAAGCGTAATCGGGAAATGGAAAAAGTATTCAACAGGAAGCCTGGGTTAAAATTATTTTCTACCATTAAGGACATGCATTATAGAAATCCAAAAAACAGTAGTGTTAAGTCATTTCCGGCATCTACCTCACAAAATCAAACAAAGTAGCGGTAAAAATGCCTCTTTCCCTTCTTTTAAAAATCGCTTTCCAATTTCCTGTATATCGCAGCACAGAAGGCACCAGCAGATCGCCCACCTTCGTCATTTCAGTTT
Source organism: Ginsengibacter sp. (assembly GCA_039930305.1). Taxonomy (GTDB): domain Bacteria; phylum Bacteroidota; class Bacteroidia; order Chitinophagales; family Chitinophagaceae; genus Ginsengibacter. Next base: position 2,120 of record JBDSPQ010000322.1, read on the forward strand.
CCATCTCTACAACAAAATCGTAGACTCCCGCATCATAACTTAGGGAGTATTTACGGGCAACGATCTCAAAAGACTGTTCATTGAACCAGGTCGTCATCTCATCTATTACGACCCCATTCTTCCGGTCATCCTTTACTTTTAGGGTAAAAACGTAACAGTTTACGTTGTTGTAGGGCCGCATATCAATATTCATATCATATTTGTCGGCCATGGACGCGTCAAATATTTCTGTTTTTCCGCTAATAAAAGGAAGGCCGTTGATTTTTCCGCCAGGATTGAAAAAAAGCATTTTCAATTGTTCTTTATGCTTGTCCATCCCACTCAGCCCGCTGGTTGAAAAATCATGCCCTTTCACGATATTATCTTCGCCACAAACATTTCCTTTGGTAAAAAAAAGACCAGCGTACATCTGTGCAGTGTAGTAATTAAAATTCCCGGCGTCATCGTAAATGTCTCCTGTAGTTGATTCTTCCAGTACCTGCATACTTCGGCAGTCACCTGTTCTGATCTGCTTGGTCCTGCTATTGAGAGACGCGGCTGTGTTACCATTCTTGTCCAGCATTCTTATATCATTTAACGACGTGTACCCCACGATATGCAGACTGCGAAAGGCTTTGTAGAAAGTAGTATCATTTTTAACCCGCTCTATGAAGGAAGGCACATCGAGTTTGTTGTTCACAACGATTTCTGAAAGTGTCACGTACTTATCATTCACCTTTACAAGCGTATCATGCTGCCCTTGGGAATAAGTAATGACGGAACACAGAAGTAACCATATAGTGGCCGCGAGCATTTTATACATGCAATAAATGTTTTCGAAGGTTTGCCGGATCGTTGTTCATTATTTCACGAAAGTCATCCTGTAATCGACAGAAATTTTACCTCTCGATATATCGCTTAGTTTTCTTTTGAGGAGATTTTTCTTTAAGGGCTTCAAGTAATCGATAAAAAGCTTCCCGTCAACATGATCGTACTCATGTAAAATGATTCTTGCAGTAATGCCGGTAAAGGTCATAGTATGCGACTCGAAGTTTTCATCCAGAAAAGTGATCGTTATATTTTCCTTTCGCAAAATATCCTCGCGAATTTTCGGTATGCTGAGACAACCTTCATTGTACGACCACTCCTCGCCATTTATCCCATTTATTTTTGCATTAATGAAAACTCCTTTGTACCCTTCATCGCCTGGATAATCGTCCTTTTCATCAGGCTCCAGGTTGGTAATAATCTGCACACTATCTATCACGAACAAACGAATATCCTTATTTACCTGTGGTGCTGCCAAACCTACGCCGCGGCTGTTATACATGGTTTCCCACATATCTTCCAGCAGCGTTGCCAGTCCGGAGTGGCCGGGAGCAATATCTTTGCACACTTTCCTCAATATCGGGTTACCATATGCTACAATAGGTAAAATCATTGAACTGTTTATTTTAAAAATTCCTTTGCGGCAAATTTAAAGGTTTTAACCAAGTGGAATAATTATTTGGGACTTATTAGCGTACCCTTTGCATATACTCCTGTAACATCATGGTCGCCGCTATTTCGTCTACATTTCGTTTATTTTGACGGTCTTTCTTTTTCATTCCCATCTCGAGCATCGCTCTTTTTGCCATTAAAGAAGTGAACCGTTCATCTACCGTCTCTACTGGTATAGAAGGAAATTCACGTCGCAATCTTGCTATGGCTTTTTCTACCAGGGGCGTTGCATGCGTATCGGAATCGTCCAGGTTTTTGGGATGGCCTATCACGATCAATTCTACCATTTCGAGTTCAAAATATTTTTTCAAAAAAACAAAAAGTTCATGGGTATCGACAGTCGTAAGGCCTGTGGCTATTATCTGTAACGGATCTGTAACCGCCAGGCCTGTCCGCTTTCTACCATAATCAATACACATTATTCGAGCCATTGGAAATAATTGCGGAGCGCTTTTAGAATTTTATAAAAATATCAAGTATTACAAAAATGGCAAATACTACGGAGGCAATTCCATTTGATGTGAAAAATGCCTTATTCACTTTACTTAAATCATCTTCTTTCACCAGTTTATGCTGGTACAAAAGAAAATAGGCGAATATGGCCATGCCTGCCCAATAGAAAAAACCAAATTTTCCAACAAGTGCCGCGAATACCAGGGTAGTAAAAGAAAAGAAATGTAAATACTCGCTGATTAGCAGGCCTTTTTTGAGGCCTAACCAGGATGGAATAGATTGCAGGTTGTTTTGCCTGTCAAACTCTTCGTCCTGCAAAGCATAGATAATATCAAAACCACTTACCCAAAAAAGTACTGCTAAGGAAAACA
>JBDSPQ010000323.1:0-6321 GCA_039930305.1 Ginsengibacter sp.
CTCCGGCGGGCCAAATTCAGCAACGGCTATTATTACTTTCCGAAATTGCCGGTGGGTAATTACATCATCAAGATATGCACTTATTACGGGGGCTTTTATTCTTATAAAAAAACTAAAGAAGGCACGGAAGTTTTGACAAAGAATGCATCTCCCCCGATAAGGTAATCAGATTTTCGTTATTTTTAAACGCCCATTCCTTAGATCAACCAATCCTCTAATCCAACTACACCGGCAAGAGTTAATTGCTTCTTGACCGATTGCTTTCCAAAGTCTGCGCCATCGGCATTTCGTTGATAAGTAATTATTAATATAAGTAATTAGTTAACAGTAATTAATTAAAATAAAAGCCCCCCAAATGAGTGTTCAGAAAATTTCTTTAAAGGGAAGTGAAAATATGGTTGCTTCGAATGCAGCCTCGGGCACTGAATTGCTCGAACTAAGAAAATCATATACTATAGGCAGCAGTGTCCGCGGCATCACTGAAACCCACAATATAGATTTAAAAGACGATGACCTCGTTGAACTAATTTTCAATGACGATACTACCTGGTATTGTAACACAGATAGTATTGATGAGATTTTTCCGGATGCACCTAAGATCAACCGTTCCGGTGAAGCAGTGTTTGAATTGCCCATCACGTTAACCAACACCGACACAGAGCGCGGCGTTGTAGGAAGCATATTGCTTAAGGGCCTGAATATTTTTGCCAAAAAGGCCATCAATACGAAAGTAAAAGATGTTGCGTCAGATTTTGAAAAGAAGCAATTGGAAAATACCAGCGGACTTTATTTCCTGGATAAGAATTTTCAATTACTTCCATTTGAGGGGTCGCAGCCTGATCAGCATTATCTCTTGTTTTTGCATGGCACCGCGTCTTCCACAAAAAGTTCTTTTGGCGAATTGATGAATTCCGACCTCTGGAATTTTATCTGCAATTCATATGGTAAAAACGTATTGGCTTTCCAGCATGAAAGCCTTACCAAGAGTCCCCTCAGAAATGTATTTGATCTTATAAAGCAGTTACCCAAAAATATTTCTTTCGATATTATCAGCCATTCCCGCGGCGGGCTCGTAGGCGATACATTAGCGCGCTTTTGTAACGCAAACGAAAATTTTAAAGGCTTTGATGAGAACGAAATTGAATTTCTGAAAAAAGCGGACAACCGGAATGAAGACCTGTTGAATATTGAAGCAATAAAAAATGAGCTTACCAACAGGAAAGTTTCGGTGAAAAAATTTATACGTGTGGCTTGCCCCGCACAAGGTACTACACTCGCTTCAAACAGGATGGATCACTTTTTCAATGTGACTTTTAATTTGATAGGCCTCGCCGGCGGCATTTTTGCGGGTCCGGCATATAGCGCTTTCAAAAATTTAATTTCTACCGTAATAGATTCTAAAAATGAAGTAGACGTATTACCTGGGCTGGAAGCCATGAATCCTGATTCTCCTTTTATTAAGGCGTTGAATAGTCCGAATTCCGCTGTAGTGCTGGATCAGCCTTTGCTTATCGTGTCCGGGAACTGCAAGACGAAACTCAATCTGAAGGCATTGCTCATTATCGCCAGCAAATTATTTTACCAGAAAGATAATGACCTGGTGGTAAATACCCAGTCAATGTATTACGGATCAAAAAGACAGGCACGCATTCAATATCTTTTTGATGAAGCTACGGACGTAGATCATTTTCATTATTTCAAAAATAAAAATACCAATGACGGAATATTACGAGCCTTGAAGTCGACTACAGATGAATTAATTCCAGGGTTCAGTTTTTTCGACCAGGCTGCAATCAGGGGCCTGGACAGAAATGCTTTGCTGAAGTTGGATGGCGGCCAGGTTTTCACCGATACCGTTACGGGAACAAAACCGATTGTCATACTGCTTCCGGGTATTATGGGTTCAAATTTATCTGGTAATGAACATTCCATATGGATAAATTATCTAAAGTTCCTTACTGGTGGTCTTACCCAATTGGATATAAAAAATAATGACATCAAAGCGTCTTCACTTGTTAGCACTTCTTATAAAAAGCTCGTGGAGTTTCTTTCATCAGATTATGACGTGGTTACCTTCCCTTTTGACTGGCGACTGCAGTTAAACAAGGTGGCGGCAACGCTAAACGAAAAGATCAATAAATTATTGGCTTTTCAGCAACCAATCAAAGTCATCGGCCACTCTATGGGTGGCGTCTTATTCAGAGATTTTATACTCACTTTCCCTGACACGTGGAACAAACTAAATAAAAGCCCCGGATTCAAACTGCTTTTCCTGGGGGCGCCGTTGGGCGGTTCATTCAGAATTCCTCTTGTATTAATGGGGCGTGACGGTATCATAGAAAAGTTAAGCAAGATCGATATTTTTCATACTAAGAAAGATTTGCTCACCATGTTTGCAAAAATGCCGGGTCTGCTAAGCCTCTTGCCTTTAACCACTTCTGACGGAGAAGATTTTTCAGATGCGACCACCTGGACAAATATGAGTGCGCCATTGGGAAAATGGCCTTTGCCTTTGGCCAGTGATCTTAAGGAATTTCAGAAGTACCGCGATGGCATTTTGAGTTCGATGGAAGAGATTGATTATTCAAACATTACTTATATCGCCGGCCGGGATACGTCTACGCCATGTGGTTATAAAGTGGAAGAGACCAACCGTGGAAAAGAGCTGGTGTTTCTCAGCACATCCGAAGGTGACCAGAGTGTAACGTGGGAGAGTGGCATTCCTAAAAAGATGATTGAAAATAATTCCGTGTATTATGCAAATGTCACGCACGGTGCTTTGGCAAATGAAGCCTCCATTTTTTCGGGAATAGCTGATCTCATTGCAAAGGGATTTACTAATGCGATCACAACACAGCGGCCGGAAACCAGGGGTGGCAAAAAGGTATTTAAAACGCCGGAACAGCATGATTTCGATATATCTGCAGAGGGCGTCACCAATACTATTCTCGGGCTCGATGACCGAACTACGGGTGTGCAGGAGCCATTTCAACTTCGCGTATCTATAAGCTGCGGAGACTTGAAATACGCCTCCCATCCTTTGCTGGCCGGCCACTTTCAAAACGATGGAATATTAAATGCAGAAAAAGTGATCGATCAGAATATGAAGCTGGCGCTTTCTGAAATGCATAAGCTCTCCATTTATCCGGGTGCCATAGGCAGCAGTGAGATATTTCTGAATGAGTCCGATCAATTCAATGGCTCGATAATCATTGGGCTGGGAGAGTCGGCATCGTTTACCGCTTACCAGCTGAGTCAAACAGTTGAGCAAGGTGTTTGTAAATACCTTCTTAGCCTGGGCAGGAAAGAAGCAGAAAATTCGAAAGCATCAGGCGCGCCTGTAAGTATTTCCTCGCTTATCATTGGTAGCGGGTATGGTGGCTTGTCAATTGAAAATTCGATCAGGTCCATAATGCAGGGTGTTCAAAATGCCAATAATAAGATTAAGAAAATCCGGACGGAAAAGGCAAAGGCTGTAGAATTTCTTGAATTTGTAGAACTGTATGAAGATGCGGCTTTAAGTGCTTTTTATTGTTTGAGTAAAATAGAAAATGAAGAGAATTCCGGGTTGCATATTCGCAAGGACTCCCCCAAAATGCGAAAGCTTTTTGGTTCAAAAAAGAGGATTCAAGCTCAGCTCACCGATGGTTGGTGGAACAGGATAACCGTGCAAATGGAAGCGCCGGCCGATGCTACGAAAATGTCCAGGACTTTATTATTTCATGCTTCTACCGGCGCAGCAAGAGAGCAGGAAAGACGAATAAAAAATAACCCGGAGCTTGTTGACCAAATCATTGAAGATATGTCGACTAAGAACCGGTGGTCAGAGGATATGGCAAGAACAATTTTTGAACTGCTGATACCCAATGATTTTAAAGAACAGCTAAGCCGGCAGTGCAACATCAATTGGATACTGGATAAAAAAACAGCATCTTTTCCCTGGGAACTTTTACAGGATAAATCGGCGGAAGCCAAACCACTGAGCGTAAACGCTGGAATGATTCGCCAGCTTGCTACCACTGACGACAGGATTCGGATCAACACGGTTTCTAAAAATAATGCGCTGGTGATTGGCGATCCTTTCCTGGATGGCTATGCCCCACAATTGCCAGGAGCTTTTGCAGAAGCGGAATATGTCGGTGCAACGCTCAATGAAAATTCCTTTACGGCGAAGCCCCTCCTCAGAGGAACGCCTGCAGAAATTATTAAGACACTTTTTGCGGATGATTTTAAAATTATCCATCTTGCCGGTCACGGCATGTTTACGCCTGATGATCCTACAACGTCCGGAATGGTGATTGGCAAGGGGATTTATTTAACGACTGCTGAAATTGCGCAAATGAGCACTACTCCGGAGCTTGTGTTTGTAAACTGCTGCTACTTAGGTAAGACGGATGGACTGGCCGAAGAGCTATACAGGAGCCGGTATAAACTGGCTGCTAATATTGGAACGCAACTAATAGAAAATGGCGTGAAAGCGGTGGTAGTTGCGGGTTGGGCCGTAGATGATGCTGCTGCGATGGAGTTTACCAAAATATTTTATGCAAACATGTTTGACGGAGCAAACTTTGGAGATGCCGTGCATAAAGCGCGCAAATCGATCTATGACAACTACCATACCGTGAATAATACCTGGGGGGCCTATCAGTGTTATGGTGATCCATTTTACAGATTTGATACAAGGCACAAGCAGTCTAAAAGCTTTTCGCCAAACTATGTGATTTCGGAAGAGGCTGAAATTGCACTATATAATTTGAGAAATGAAATTAACCTGGGGAAATATAATGAGAGCGAACTGTATACCACACTAATTGGCATATCCCAGGCTGTTGACAAAGCTGAGTTTCGAAATGCTGAGATCACCGTTATGGAAGCCCTTATTTATGCTGACATGTATATGTATGATGAAGCCGTCTCAAAATTCCAAATGGTAATGGCAATGGAGAAGGCCAATTTTTCTGTAAGCGCCCTGGAAAAGTATTGCAATGTAAGGGCCAAAAAAAGTGTAATTGACTTTCAGCAGGGGACGGCGCGCAGCAAGGTACTAAAGGAAATGACTTCGGTGATCAGCAATCTTTACATGCTGTTGGAGATAAGCCCGACTTCAGAGAGATACAGTTTATTAGGCAGTGCATTTAAAAGGCAGGCGTTTATCGGTACGGCCACGCAGAAAGCAAAAGCACTGGCGGCCGCTGCCCACCATTATTACCTGGCGCATATTTCTCCCTTAAATAACAATAAGGTATACACGCTTTGCAACTGGTTGGAAATGGAAAGCCTGTTGGTGTTACTGGGTAACCGAAAATGGGGGCAACAGGTTAGCCATAATAATTCAACTTATGACCTGCCGGAGTATGAGGTTGCTAAAAATGATCTTAATCAGTTGCAATCACAAACGGGTGCAATTTTATCAGACATGGATTATTGGAGCATGATGCAGGATGTCAACGTCAGGCTTGGCTTGCTTTTCCTGGATATGGCATCCACTTCCGACGATGCATTATGGGATGCCTTGCTGCATTCTTACCGTATGGCGTGGACTAAAGCCGGGTCAAAGGGAAACAGGCTGGCCGAAATTGAACACCTGGATTTGCTTGCCGATGGCTTATCCCAAAGTAAAAAGCGCGATGTAGCTGCATTAAAAAAGAGAATCAAAACATTGAAAGAGGAACTGGTGAAAATTACCTAATGCCGTTTGGACATAAGAGCGTTACTGTTTTAATAAGGTCATCGGCTGTGACTCGCCGGTTGCCGGCACAGTGTAGGTGCCTTTAATACTTCGTTTGTCCGATGAGAGAAGGCCTTTTACGGCAGCGTTTAATCCAAATACTGTAATATCCAGTTGTACGTTATTGCCGGAAATGGTGCCTGAACCACTTCCTATCAGTTGGTTTAATGTATATACGTCGGCATAGAGTTGCGAACCGTTTTGCACAATATTAAAGGTCGACACCTGGCCCTCGTCGTCCTAAAGCCATAGTCCTGATAAGTTGGTCACTGACATGGTGTTGGAATTACCGGTTTCCGGCTCTTGGGCCGGGGTGGATAGTGGCTCACTTTCTACCGGTAAAATATTTTGCTTTACCTCTGGCGGATTTTTCTGTTTTAACGGATCAGTTTCATTGGAATTCGCGCTGTTAGATGAATAAGAAATATTTGAGCGGGTATTTTCTTCAGCTGCATTATATAGCAGGCCAGATGTGATGATTACGCCGGTTAAAATGTAGACCCACCAGGAGTTTTTTCTAAACCAGCTTTTACCATATCTGCAGGTCCGTAGGTAACATTTGATTTCTTTGGAGTTATACCGGATTTAATAAG
>JBDSPQ010000324.1:0-2554 GCA_039930305.1 Ginsengibacter sp.
AAAGAAATTAAAGACCACCAGATCATACAATTTAAGCTGGCAGATATGGCTACAAGAATAGAAGCTGCCAGGTTGTTATGTTTGCGGGCTGCCTGGCAGAAAGACCAGGGAATCGATTATACTGAAAGTGCGGCGATGGCTAAAGTATTTTCCAGCGAAACGGCCATGTGGACAACATCAGAAGCCATACAGATTCATGGAGGCTACGGCTATGTAAAGGAATACCATGTGGAGAGAATGATGCGCGACGCCAAGATCACGCAGATATATGAGGGCACCAGTGAAATGCAAAGGATCGTGATCAGCAGGAGTATTTTGAAATAGCGTTGACTAGGACGAAAATATATTATAAAGTATGGGTGCAAACACGCAAGCTTTTGACCGGATAAAAGAGGAGTTGGGTGAAAAAAATGTCTCACTTGTCGCCGTTTCGAAAACCAAATCTAATGAGGATATTTTGGCCTTGTATCAACTGGGGCAAAAGGATTTTGGAGAAAACTATGTACAGGAGCTTACCGGGAAATACAATGGCCTTCCCAAAGATATTAACTGGCATTTTATCGGGCATCTCCAGTCCAACAAAGTAAAACTGATTGCCCCGTTTGTACATCTTATCCACAGCGTTGACAGCCCGAAACTCCTGGCAGCAATCGATAAAGAAGCTAAGAAAAATAACCGGGTAATCAATTGCTTGCTGCAGGTTCACATCGCCGAAGAAGAAACGAAGTTTGGCTTAAACAAAGATGAATTAGCCGAAATACTTGCTCAGGGGTCGGTGACTGGAAAAGATTATCATCATACGAATGTTGTGGGCCTTATGGGCATGGCTTCATTTACAAAGGATGAGGTGAAATTGCAAAAAGAGTTTGCCTTTTTAAAATCGCTGTTTGATAAATATGTGAATGGCGGCGAAAATAAATTGTCTGTGCTAAGCATGGGCATGAGCAGCGATTATAAAATCGCAATGGATGAAGGAAGCAATATGGTGAGGATTGGGAGTTTATTATTTGGTGAAAGAAATTAACCAAATCACCAGATTCAAAGTCTTTATAAGAAATTATTGAAAAAATCTTGCTATGCTAATATCGTGGTGCCGCTCATGTTGCGGGTATCTTTTCTTTTAACAGTTATACCCGCGTATATTTTTCATATTTGTATAAATTTGGCCTACTAAAAATACCCATGTGGAAATCACAGCAATTGATCATTCTTTTGAATCAGAAAAAAACAGGAAAGCCTTCTTTTACACGGCTGGCATCTGCGGATTATTTCTGCTAATTGCCATACTCTACACCTGGCCCCTGCAAGTGCCGCCCATACCTGAAGTACAGGACCTCATTGACGTAAATTTGGGAAATGACTTTGAAGGTATGGGGGAAGTGCAGCCACTTGTGAAGGGAGACAGGGCACCGGAAACGCAAAGCATTCAGTCTCAGCAAAAAGCACCAAAGGCTGCTGATAATCCATCGCGAAATATACAGGCCGATGAAAAAGATGACGCAGAAGCGGCCCCTGTCTTAAAAAATGAAAAAGCCAAACCAGAATCAAAAGAGGTAAATAAAGAATCTGTGACTAAAAGCACACGCAGTGTAAATCCTACTACAGTTACCAATCCAAACCCCGCCCCACCGAAGCCGAAATTACCTTTGTATAAAGGTGGTAATGGGCCAGGCGGCAATGGAGCTACAGAAGATAACGGGTACAGAAACCAGGGCTATAAACCGGGCAACGGAGATGCCGGGACACCCACCGGCAAGCCTGATGCATACGGTAATTCACCCGGCGGCCGTAGTGGCGTAAGCGTTGTCCGGGGACTTGCAGGCAGAAGGCCAATCTCGTTCCCTTCGATGCAGGATGATTTTAATGAAAATGCAAAAGTGTACGTGGATATAAAAGTCGATGCTTCTGGCCGGGTCACCGATGCATCCATAGCGAGGGGCACTACTACCTCCAATAGCAATCTGCGGAGCATAGCAATTCAAAAAGCAAAGCAGCTGAAGTTTCCCCCAAGTGACAGCGACATCGATAGCGGTACGATTCTATTCAATTTTATTTTGAAAAGCTAAAAAAATTGTATAAGCCAGTTTCAGACTCGTGAACGATTTGAGTATTTCCTAAACGATTATTTTCCCGTTTTTAATTTTCCATTCTTCATTTGCTTTCTAAATTATATTTGCTCTCCATGTCGTACGAGCAAACGTTACATTACCTCTACCATAAACTGCCGCTCTATAGTAACATTGGCAAAAGAGCTTACAAGGCAGACCTGGGCAATACCGTCGCCCTCTGCGGCTTTTTAAACAATCCCGAGAGAAGAATAAAAACCGTTCATGTGGCCGGAACTAACGGCAAAGGCTCAACGAGCCACATGCTTGCCGCAATATTTCAACAGGCGGGCTATAAGACCGGCCTCTATACATCGCCTCATTTAAACGATTTCAGAGAACGAATTAAAATAAACGGAGAAATGATAGCCCAGGAGATGGTGGTCGACTTCGTCGAGAGGGTACAAACATTTTCTGAGACAATTCAACCCTCCTTTTTTGAACTCACC
>JBDSPQ010000325.1:0-3974 GCA_039930305.1 Ginsengibacter sp.
TATTCAAAAGAAAGTTGTCGATACCAGGCCTATAATTGAGAAACCACCAGTGCTGCAACCGGAACAAAGCAAAAAGATAAAAAAGGCTTTCCCTGGCCAGCAGAAGAAACAACTAACGGCACCTAAAGCGGTTATGCCGTCAAAAAGCGATTATTAAATAATGAATAAAATTTTACATAAATAAAACAAACACCTTTCGACAATAAGCGCCCTGGCGTATCACAGGAGGCACATAAACAAACACAATTATGATTAGCGAACAACCCATTATCGTAGGACTTGATATCGGCACAACTAAAATTGCCGCCATCGCCGGTAGAAAAAATGAATTCGGCAAGCTTGAAATTCTTGGCTTCGGCAGAGCCAATAGCAATGGTGTGCAGCATGGTATGGTATTAAATATTGACCAGACTATAAAAGCCATCCAAACTGCTTTGGAAAACTGTTATGCGAGCAATCCCAATCTTCCCATTACAGAAGTGTATGTGGGCATTGCCGGTCATCATATTAAAAGCCTGCAGACACGCGGCGATATTGTGCGGCAAAACACGGATGAAGAAATCAAGCAGAGCGAAATAGATCAGCTCATCAATGATCAGTATAAAACTTACATCCCTGCCGGCGACCAGATTATTGATGTAATTCCCCAGGAATTCACTGTGGATAATTTTAAAAATATTCCTGATCCCATTGGCTACAGTGGCGTAAAAGTTGGCGCTAATTTTCATATTATAACGGGAGATAAAAATGCCATCCGGAATATAAACCGCAGCGTTGAAAAAGCCGGTCTGATTACAAAAGACCTGGTGCTTCAGCCACTCGCATCTGCCGCCGCGGTAATGTGCGACCACGACCTGTAAGCGGGCGTAGCGATAGTGGATATTGGGGGCGGTACAACAGATCTAGCTGTTTTTTACGAGGGCATTTTAAAACACACTGCTGTGATTCCATTTGGTGGAGAAAATATTACCAATGATATTAAGACGGGTCTTGGTGTTTTAAAAACACAGGCTGAACAAATGAAAGTGCAGTTCGGTAGTGCCCTTTCTGATGAAGCGAAATCCAATGCATTCATCACGATTCCCGGCCTGCGGGGTATGGCACCGAAAGAGATTAGTGTGAAAAATCTTGCAGGAATTATCCAGGCACGTATGAGTGAAATCATGGATTTTGTTTCCTATCATCTGAAACAGGTAGGGCTTGACAACAGGTTGTTGAATGGCGGGGTTATCCTTACGGGTGGCGGTTCACAACTAAAACATTTGATTCAGCTGACAGAGTACGTAACAGGACTAAACGCACGCATTGGCTATCCGAATGAACACCTGGCTGGAGGTCACATAGAAGAATTGGCCAAGCCGATGTACTCCACCTGTCTCGGCCTGATATTAAAAGGATACAACGATTATGAGAACAAGCGGAAGCAATTCGAATTGAAATACCAGAAAATCGAAGTGCCTGCAAATCTTCAACATCAGGGAGAAGTGGAAACAGAATTGGCAGCGCAGAAAAGTGTAAACTTAAAGCCGCGGAAAACCTTAAAAAGTTTTATGGATACATTTAAGAACGGACTAATAGAAATGTTCAAGGAAGAAGGCGATTCAGAATTGTAGAGGGTTTGTTTTAATTAAATTCTAAAGAGAAAGAATTGCAAAAAATAGCATCACCATTAAATACTAATTATTCCTGTTGCTCTTCTAAAGAGAAGCAGGCTAGCCCTAACCCATTAATTTTTAAACATGATACATTTTGATTTGCCCAAGGAACAATCGTCAATACTAAAAGTCATTGGTATTGGAGGAGGAGGCAGCAACGCTGTCAACCATATGTATAGCCAGAGCATTGAAGGCGTAAATTTTATAATATGCAATACAGATGCACAGGCCATTGCTACGAGCATGGTGCCTAACAAAGTGCAGCTGGGCCCGCATCTAACCCAGGGGCTGGGCGCTGGTGCCAATCCGCAGATTGGTCGTGAAGCAACCGAAGAAAGCCTTGATGAAATAAAACGGATACTGGAAGTGAATACGAAAATGGCATTTATCACAGCTGGCATGGGTGGTGGTACCGGTACCGGCGGAGCACCCATTATTGCAAAAATTTGCAAAGATCTCGGCATCCTTACGGTTGGTATTGTTACGACTCCCTTTGCGTATGAAGGTAAAAAGAGAATAGCCCAGGCAGAAGAGGGTATCAGCAAATTAAAGGATCATGTGGATACACTGCTCGTAATAAGTAATGACAAGCTACGTCACCAGTTTGGAAATCTTACCATGAAAGCCGCCTTCAGCAAAGCGGATAATGTGTTGGCGACAGCGGCAAAATGTATTACAGATGTAATCAATAGTACGGGCCAGATCAACGTTGACTTTGCGGACGTTTGCACGGTGATGCGCAACGGTGGCGTTGCTATTTTGGGGAGCGCAGAATGTGCAGGTGAAACGCGTGCGCAGCAGGCAATTGAAGATGCGTTGAATTCACCTCTCCTTAATGACAATGATATTCGTGGGGCGAAATGGATCTTGATAAACATTAATTCTTCTGAAGGTGATCATGAATTCACCATGGATGAAGTAGAAACCATTCAGAATCATTTACTCGGTCAGGCCGGCGACGATACGGATGTGATATTGGGCCTGGGTTATGACAATTCTTTAGGTGACAAGATCGGCATTACATTAATAGCAACAGGTTTTGAACATAAAGACCCATTTGACAGGAAGAAACCTGTGACCGAGGAGAAAAAAGAAAGCGACAAAATAGTAATGGTATTGAAGGAAGAAGATGCTAAAAAGAAATTTAACCAGCCAGTATTTTTCTTCGATGAAAATGCGAAAGAAGAAAGTGCAATAGTGCCGGATGAAGAAATCATTATTGAACACAAAGGATTTAAAACGTTGAAAGAAGAGGACATCGTTTCATTTAATTCGCAGCAGGAGTTGGCCGACGGCGATATGGCTCCTAAGATAGTAGATATACCTGAAGTGCTGGACGTAAATGCACTAAATCCCCAAGAGAAAATTACTGTTGATAAATCTTCAGATGAAGTGGTTCATTTCACATTATCTTCGGAATCCGATCCAATACTTTCAAAGACCAGCCATAATAAGCCGACAACTGCTGAGGCAAAAAGCCTCGACAAAAAGCCCGAAACAAATACCCGAAATAAAGAAGCTAGCGCCACCCCAACGTCAGGTGGTTATTTGGCGAAGCCTTCGCAAATTTATGCTGAGGACAAGCCGCAAGAATCCAAAACTGTAGAGGAGCCAACCCCGCTGATTTTTTCAATGCCGGAAGACGAGCCAGTAATTGAAATGCAGTTGGTGGTTAAAGATTCCCATGAAGCGGCGGAGGAGAAAGGAGATCCGAAAGTACACCAAACAATGCCCATCATGATGTCTTCTGTTGAGGAACCGCCAATGGTGGACGAAGCTGAAGAATTAAAGCGCCGGGCTATGGAACGCATTGCAAAGTTGAGAAACCTGTCTTTCAACGTAAATGCTGCGGATCCTAACAATGAGTTTGAGTCGGTACCTGCTTACCTCCGCCGCAATATGGAGTTGCACAATTCTATTGCGGACGTAGAAAGTTTTTATAGCAACTATACTGTAAAGTCTGATGATACTAATAAGGCGGAGATCAGCACAATAAATTCTTTTTTAGAAGGTAAAAAGCCAGATTAATTATATAAGCGTTAGGAATATTATTCTTACTTATTTCCAAAAGATTTATTCCCCGCAATAACATTGTGGGGAATTTTATTAAAACAATTATTGATATTTTTCGGGACGCGTAACACCTTGATTTTTCTTTTCTTTGTATTCAGACGATTTTAGTAAATCCGCCTTATAACTATTGTAAATTCTATTCCGGCATTAAAATTTCTACCATGAAAAAAGTAACAGGCATAGGAGGGGTTTTCTTTAAAGCCAAAGACCCCGAACTTATAAAAAAGTGGTATGGTGATCACCTCG
>JBDSPQ010000326.1:0-2955 GCA_039930305.1 Ginsengibacter sp.
GCCGGGTTTTTTACCGCGATACTCCCGATATTAGCCATTGCAGCCCCGGCATTAAAAACGTTGCTGACCTCCTCTGTAGTTTTTAATCCGCCCCCAAAGTCAATCACCATGTCAGTCTTTGAGGCTACTGCTTCCAGCGCTTGCAAATTATTCTTTCCGTTTCCACGGGCACCATCCAGGTCAACCATGTGCAATCGGGTGATACCGGCATCTTCATATTTTTTGGCAATATCCAGCGGATGATCACTGTATATAATCTTTTTTTCAAAATCTCCTTTTTCCAGTCGAACGCATTTTCCTTCTATAATATCTATGGCAGGGATTATGTCCATCAATTGATTTCTAAGAAATTTGAAATTATTTTTTCACCGGTCTCGGCTGATTTTTCAGGATGAAATTGAACACCATAAAAGTTGTCTTTGTGCATCCCGGCGCTGTAAGGCACAATGTAGTCAGTTGTCGCAATCGTGTCTGGAGAAATAGCCGCATAATAACTATGGACATTATACACAAAAGAATCTTCAGCGAGACCTTTAAACAATGGAGAGGATAAATTATAGATCGTGTCCCAACCCATATGCGGAATTTTAAATGCATCAGCGCTTTCCATTTTTATTTGCTTGTCGAATTTTTTTACCGACACATCAAATATCCCCAGGCATTCAGTATCCTCTTCTTCACTATGATTGCACATAAGCTGAAGGCCAAGACAGATACCTAACACCGGTTGCTTGAGCGACGTAATTAAATCATCCAGTCCATGATTTTTTAAATATTCCATTGCCGACCCCGCATTACCTACACCGGGAAAGATCACCCTGTCTGCACTGCGGATTTCATCATGGTCATCAGTTACTACTGCGTTTATACTTAAACGTTGTAATGCATAAAGAACACTTTGGATGTTTCCTGCATTGTATTGTATAATAGCAAGTTTCATAAAATTCCTTTGGTAGTTGGAAGGCTTTTATTGCCAGGCTCCCTGCGAATGGCCATTTTTATTGCCCGGGCAAACGCCTTGAATATCGCTTCAATCTTATGATGCTCATTGATGCCTTCAGCCTTTATATTCAGGTTGCATTTTGCGGCATCCGAAAATGATTTGAAAAAATGATAAAACATCTCTGTTGGCATCTCACCAATTTTTTCCCGGTTGAAATCAGCTTCCCAAACAAGCCAGCTTCTACCCCCAAAGTCAATAGCGGCCTGCGCCAGGCAATCATCCATTGGAAGCATATATCCATAACGTTCCGTCCCGATCTTATTTCCCAGTGCCTGCAGCATCGCCTCACCAAACGCAATCGCGATATCTTCTATAGTATGGTGCTCATCAATGTGAAGGTCGCCCTCACATTTTATTTTCAGATCAATGCCAGCGTGTTTGCCTACCTGCTCCAACATGTGATCAAAGAAACCAATGCCGGTGTGAATGTCTGCACTTCCATTTCCATCAAGATTTACGGCAACCGTTATTTTTGTTTCGTTTGTATTTCTTGAATGCGAAATTTTCCTGGGAGGTAAGGCGAGGAAAGAAAAAATATCCTTCCAGCTTTGTGTTTCTAGCGCAACAGACTTTCTTAAATTTTCAGTGTCGTCATCTACTTCCGTACCGCCCAGTTTTTCATCATTATTTATCCAAATTGCTTTGCAGCCCAGGTTTATTGCCAATTGTACATCCGTAAGCCTGTCGCCAATCACAAAAGAATTAAACAGGTCATAATCTGTATTTTGGATGTAGGCAGTGAGCATGCCCGTACCGGGTTTCCTGGTAGGTTTATTCTCATGTGGAAAAGACCGATCGATGCATACTTCTGAAAAAACGATGTTTTCATTTGCCAGTGCCTGCAATACAAAATGTTGCACCGGCCAGAATGCATCTTCGGGGAAATCTTTTGTGCCAAGCCCATCCTGGTTGGTTATCATTACGAGTTCATAATCCAGTTCCGTTGCGATCTTACCCAGGTTTTCAAATACCTGCGGATAAAACTCCAACTTCGCAAATGAATCTACCTGGTAGGTAGGCGGCGCTTCCTTAATGATGGTACCATCTCTGTCAATAAATAAAACTTTCTTACACATTACCGTATTCTTTTAATGCATTCAATAGAAGTTCATTTTCCGCAGGAGTGCCAATAGTTATACGAAGACATTCAGCGCACAGTGGCTCCCTGTTTCGGTTTCTTACAATTATCTTCTTTGCGGACAAATAGTTATATAATCTTTCTGCGTGGGTGGTTTCAACAAGAATAAAATTAGCATCCGAAGGATAAACTTTTGTTATGCAGGCAAATTCAGTAAGCCGATGGGACATTAGGCTTCTTTCTTCAACGATCGTTTGTATATTCGAATTTACCTTGTCAATGCCGGCCAAAGCCTCTATGCCCAATTGCTGTGATGCCCGGTTTATATTATAAGGTGGCTTCACCTTATTATATAAGTCAATTATTTTTTCAGAAGCGAAACACAAACCCAGCCTTAGTGCCGCGAGTCCCCAGGCTTTGGAAAGTGTTTGCATCACGATAAGATTTTCATATTCTGTGAGCTCAGCGATAAAAGATTTTTGCCTTGAATAATTGATGTAGGCTTCGTCGATGATTACCAGGCCCGGGAAATTATTCACGAGCATCTCCACATCTTTCCGGCCCATGTTGTTACCAGTAGGATTATTAGGTGAACAGATAAATAGCAATTTTGTTTTGAAATCCGCTTGCTGTAAAATGCTTTCCACATCAAGTTGAAAATTACTTATAAGCAAGACTTCTTTTAGCGCAATATTATTTATGTGGGCGCTGACTCCATACATGCCGTAGGTTGGAGGGCAAATGATCACATTTTCCATGCCCGGCTCACAAAAAATCCTGATTGTCAGGTCAATCACTTCATCGCTTCCATTACCGATAAAAATATTTTTCGGAGGAACGCCTTTTATTTTTGAAACTTCCGCTTTTAGCTGCC
>JBDSPQ010000327.1:0-2823 GCA_039930305.1 Ginsengibacter sp.
TCACCAACAGAAAAAGAAGCGTCAAAGGCAGCCCGGCTTTCAGGCATACTATATTTACTTTGGCCCTTGATATTATTTTTTCCTATGTGGGCCGCTCCACTTATTTTGCCGGGGTTAGCAAATCCTAATGAATCATACGGCTTGCTGATGGTAAAAATTCTGCCGCAGGGAATGATCGGATTGGTTATCGCTTCATTATTCGCAGCTACGATGGGCATGACTTCCTCAGACGTAAATACGATAGCAGCAGTTATCACGAGAGATATCCTTCCCGTTGTATCCGGTAAGTTCCGTAGTGATGAGCATTCATTACGCACAGCCCGTATCACTACTTTCGTTTTCACGGTGGCGACTATTGCCGTTGCACTTAATTACGAAAGATTCGGGGGCGTATTGGGTTTAATCGTGAATTGGTTCGGGGCTTTGTTGGGGCCTACCGCTATGCCGTTGTTATTTGGACTGCTGCCTGTGTTTAAATCCTGCGGCCCCAAAGCGGCTATATCTTCGATTATTGCCGGAGTGCTAACATTTGTCGTCACAAAAAACATGCATGTGAACAGCCTTGCTATTGAAGTCGGATTACCCACTATTGTTTCCGCTGTTACCTTTATTGGAATAGGCCTGGCCACGAAAACAGTACCGGGTAAAGTAGAAGATCTTCACGCTGCACTTAAAAAGTCAACATAGCAGAAATTGCTTATGAAAAATCAAACTTATAAAGAAGATAAAATAATTAACTGTATTAATTGCTTTACAGGAAAAACGGAAAACCTTATTTTCCGCAATGGTATTTTAGCGAATAGAGCCGTAACAGAAAAGAAAGAATCTAATTTTTTCGTTGGACGTGGCCTGGTAGACTTACAGGTAAATGGTATTAATGGAATTGATTTTAATAATCCTTCTTTAACACGGCAAAATATTGTAGATGCTACCCGTTATTTATTAAGCCAGGGCGTAACTACTTTTTTCCCAACAGTGATTACAAATTCAGATGAAAACACTTTAGCAATTCTTCATACTATCTACCAGGCATGCATAGCCGATAGCGTTGTGGATGAATGTATTTGGGGTATTCATTTGGAAGGTCCTTTTATTTCTGCTGCGGAAGGCGCTAAAGGGGCGCATGATGCAAAGTACATAAAGCCTCCTGACTGGAAGCTTTTCAGCAAATTCCAGGAAGCGGCCGGCGGTAAAATAAAGATTGTTACCATTGCACCGGAACGGGAAGGGGCCGTTTCATTTATACATCAATGCAGGTCGCATGCAGTCCTTGTTTCTATTGGACATTCATTAGCCAATACACAACAGGTAAACATGGCCGTAAAATCGGGTGCAACATTATCTACTCATTTAGGAAATGGTGTTCCTTTATTGCTGCCGCGTCATCCTAATATCATCTGGGATCAATTGGCGGCAGAAGAACTGTATGCCTGTATTATTACCGATGGTCTACATACTCCTGATTCATTTATGAAAGCAGTGATTAAAAATAAAGGAAACAGGACCATTATCGTTAGTGATTCCACGTACCTCACAGGAATGCCTCCCGGCGAATATAAGAGTCACATTGGTGGTACGGTGATATTGGATAAAGAAAAAAGAGTCTCTATCAAAAGTTCCCCGGGGCTATTGGCTGGCGCTGCAAAGTCATTGCTGGAAAATATTGAAATCCTGATAACCCACAATCTCGCAACGCTCGCTGAGGCATGGCAAATGGGATCAGAAAATGCAGCGATGATGCTGGCAAAGGAGTATAAAACTTTCAATGAAAGGAATGATGATATTGTTCTGTTTCAATGGAACGGAAAACAAATACAGGTGGAGAAAGTAATCAAAAACAAAATTATTGTTTTTGAAAGATCATAAAAGCCCTTATTAGTTCCCTTTTATTGGAAGAACCTTTTGATGACTTTGCCATAATTTTTAATTTTTAGGTCAGGGATATTCTATGAACAATTCACGTCATTAGAAGACCAACACATTTCTACATATTTTCGACACCGTGATAAAAGAATTAGTTTAGGAATACCCACTTGGAAGGCTTTTCCTAAACTAACCCACATATTCAGAACCAATAACTAATATTGAATACGATTAGTTCTTTTCCATTTCTTCCGCGGCTTCGTAATTGATGTTATTTTCTGCGATGCTGGTTAACGTTTCATCGGCTTCTTTTTCCTCTTCCAGCGTTTGAAAAAGTAAGTCCGCTACATCATCCAGTCCTAAAGTAACGGCAAGCTGGTGAAGACCGCCATAGGTGGAAATTTCATAATGCTCCACCTTTTGTGCAGCGAGAATCAAACCTACATCACGGGTGCTTGTTCCCTCTTCTGTTTCTTCAATTATTCCCTCACCCTCGGTAGTAATTCCTGCCATTGCATCACATTTTTTTGCCTGGGCTTTTTTACCCAGCTTTTCAAAGGCTTGTTCGAGCCGGGTTACATGTGTCTTGGTTACTTGAAGGTGCTCTTCAAATGCATCCTGTAATTCGGTGGAGGTGGCTGCCTTTTTCATTTTAGGTAAAGTCTTTACGAGGTGTTTTTCCGCCCAATAAATATCCTTTAATTCATCAATAAAAAATTCTTTGAGCATACTATCTGAAGCGCCCTTTCCTGCTGAAGTAGATTTGCTTTTAGAAACTATGGCTGTTTTTGATTTTGTTGTACTCATATCTGTTGTTTTTATGATTAATAATTATTATTTATGAATAAATTCCATGCCAGATGCCTTGTATGAGGAGGTCTTATTTCAATTTCCTGAACGGATAAAATTTCGAATAATGATGATGATTATATCAGTAATATAAATGTATTTTTTAAGAGT
>JBDSPQ010000328.1:0-6173 GCA_039930305.1 Ginsengibacter sp.
CTTATGGCAAATATTCTTTTACCTATTATTTTAAACTTATAAAAAATTATGCAGCAGGCAACTGAAATATTTGCACAACCTGATACAGATTTCGAAATCGCTTCTTTGGATCCCGGGTACAAACATGCTGATAAAAAGCATCCTTTTATTTTCAATTTAAGGTTTGTTGTCCTGGGAATAATCTTTGGAATTTTATTGGTGAAGTCAGAGGTCATATCATGGTTTCGCATCCAGGAAATGTTCCATCTTCAAAGCTTTCACATGTATGGTGTAATAGGCAGTGCAATAACTACCGGTATTATTTCTGTCTGGCTTATTAAACGGTTTAATATTAAAACCATCAGCGGCGAAGAAATTTTTATTCCATCAAAAAAGTTTCATAAAGGCCAGGTTTACGGAGGCTTGCTTTTCGGTTTTGGTTGGGCGCTGACAGGTGCCTGTCCCGGGCCTATGTATGCTCAAATTGGTGCAGGGTCTTTAGTGATTATAGTTTCTCTACTAAGCGCTATTGCAGGCACCTGGGTTTATGGATTACTAAGAGATAAGTTGCCACATTAGCGCCATTTCAAAGTAAGAAAAGGGAAGAATGAAAAGATTAAACTACCTCTGCATTACTTTGCGGGACGGAGAATCTATGCCACTTTTTCGGTGGTCAATTCTAACAGCGCAACTTGTAATGCTTCTAATCCCTCTGCCAGCGCTTTTTTCAAAACAGGTAGCAACGGCAACAATTGTGTTAAGGAATTTTTCATGGCCAACACTTCTATTTGCCCCGCAATGTCAACTACATTTTTCATTTCCACATTCATGCACTGTCCCTTAATCGTGTGAGCCGCCAAAATAATCTCCGAAGTATTTCCTTCACTTGCATTTAACTCAATTACCCGCATACTGCTCAAAAGGGTGGGTTCAAATTTTTCTAAAATATTTTCAAGAACTTCAATATCACCACCAAGGTTTTCAAGCAACGTACTTAGGCTGACTAATGAGGTTTCTATTTGCAAATTAGCAGGAGCCTTGCTGTAGGATTTTTCTTTTACACGGTCAAGAGCGGATAAAAGATCGCCGAAACGTATCGGCTTACTTACATAATCATCCATGCCTGCTTCCAGGCATTTTTCCCGGTGTCCTTTCATTGCGTTGGCTGTTAAACCTATTATGGGGATATGCCTGGCAGTATTATTTTCAATTGCCCTTATCTGTTGTGTGGCTTCATATCCATTTAATAATGGCATTTGAACGTCCATTAATACCAAATCGAAGAATTCTTTTTTATAAAACGCTACAGCTTCCTGTCCGTTATTAGCAATTACCACTGTATGGCCTTTTTTAATTAACATGGCAGTAGCAACTTCCTGGTTCACTAAATTATCTTCAACCAGTAAAATTTTGTATTTGTCTGTATTACTAAATAGTATAGGGATAGGCATAGACATAATTTGCTTTTTATGAAGAATATTATCTCCGTTAGAAGCCATTATATTTTGAATACTATCCAATAAATCCGATTGACTAAATGGTTTTGTAAAGAATTGTTCAATACCCAAATGAGCAAAGCGTTCCCGGTCACTCGCCTTACGCGACATTGAAATAACTATGATATTGGTCTTTTGTAATTCTTTATCTTCTTTGATATTCCCGGCAACATCAAAGCCATCCATTTTTCCTGCAAGTGAAATATCAAGTAATACAAGCGGGTAGGGCCTGCCTGATAAAGCAGCTTTTTTTAATTCTGTTATGGCTGCCTCGCCATTATTAACTGCAACGGGCATCATTCTAAAATTATGGAGGATCTTTACAATGTTATCCTGGCTGGATTGATTGCCCTCAACCACGAGCACAGGAGTATTTTCCAACACAGGCACAGAGACAAAACGCGGTTCACTTTGTTTTTGCGCTTTCATTATCAATGTAAAATGAAAGGTTGAACCTTTATTTTCTTCGCTCTCTACCCATATCGTTCCACCCATCAGTTGCACTAAATGTTTTGTAATTGCAAGGCCTAAGCCTGTTCCCCCATATTTACGGGTGGTACTTCCATCAGCCTGGATAAATTCTTCAAAAACAGAATTTAGTTTGTGCGCAGGTATGCCAATACCTGTGTCGGTGACAGAAAATAACAAGGTTACTTCCTGATCGTTTCGGGTTTTCATTTCTACATGAAATACTATTTCTCCCTTTTCGGTAAACTTAATGGCATTGCCCGCAAGGTTTGTAATAATCTGCTGAAAGCGTTGCACATCCCCGACCAGCAGATCAGGAACATCATTTTCACTGGAAAAAACAAACTCGAGTTTTTTACAAGAAGCCTTCAGGCCAATTGGCTCGAGGATAGCTGGCATAGTATCTCTTAATGAAAATGGAGTTGGAGACAGTTCCAATTTACCCGCATCGATCTTTGAAAAATCAAGGATATCATTGATTAGCGACATGAGGCCGTCACAGGAAAGTTTTACGGTATCGAGATATCTCCGCTGCTCATTAGTTAAATCAGTATCTAAAGCCAGTTCAGTCATGCCAACAATACCGTTGAGCGGGGTGCGAATCTCATGGCTCATATTGGCCAGGAATTCACTTTTTGCTTTTGCGGATTCTTCTGCTTTTACTTTCGCGATTATCAGTTCCTGCTCACCCTTTTTCTGCTCAGTAATATCACCCATAGAACCGATCCACCGGAGTGGCAGACCATCTGCACTATACAATACATAACCGCGGTCAAAAACATCAGCATAGTTTGCATCACCTTTTCTAAATCGATATTCGGCCGACCAACTGTGTTCTTTATTATTGATCACAGACATTGCGCTGTTTAATATACGGTCATGGTCAGCCGGGTGAATTTTTTCCTCCCACCATTGCAAGCTCATATTAGCAGCCTCTGCCGGGTCGTGGCCAAAAGATTTAAAAGTTTCATCACTCATCCAAAGGGCATTGGTTACAAGATCCCAATCATAAATTATATCTCTGGTTGCTTTGGCGGCAAATTCAAATCGGTCGTTAGATACTTTAATTGTGTCCTGTATTTCTTTTTGCTTTGTAATATCCCACCAGTTGCCTAAAAGCTCCATAGGCTTGCCATCTGAATCATACCGGCATTTCATTTCTGCCTGCATCCACCGCCAGGAATCGTCTGCATGTTTAAAACGGTATTGAAGGCAAACAAATCCGGTTTCAAATAATTCCGGCATTTTATCAAATACCAGGGGGGCATCTTCCGGATGCAAATTGCTGACCCAAAAATTCTTTACAAACATTTGCTCTAAAGAATATCCAAGTATTTGTTTTACATTTTCGCTGGTGTAAAGAAGGGTAAATTCAGCATCAGTTTTAACCCTGAATAAAATAGAAGAACTTGATTGCATCAATATTTCCAATTGCTCGCCGCTTATTTTGAGACTGGCTTCGGTTTCCTTCAGTTTTTTTATAAAAACGATGTGCTCCTTATTGCGCCTGAATGAATAAACCATCAATAAAACAGCTGTGACCATTAGTGGAATAGCTATATCATCTAACGGAGTTTCCTGAAACCTGTATAAATAATTTACTGTGGCTTCTGTCCAATGCATAGTAAGGCCTAGTATGACCATTGCCAAGGCGGAAACAGTTACAATGACAAGTTCTCTGAAAGCTGGCACTTTCATTGTTTCGGCTAAGGATTTTGGATTCATGTTCCGGGTTAAATTATATTATTTAGAATAACGAGCCATTTATTATATAATTGTTTTTGTAATGCGAATATTATATAAACGGGCAAAAAATCCGGTCACTATCTTGGCTACTTTCGCGGCCTCATGAATAATATTGTGCAGAAGAGAAAGGGTTATTTTAGGGTACAAGTTATTTTATACTAAAGCCAAATTTGCAGCGTTAAGACTCTTTATTTGTTCCAGGTTTGTATGTCAACAAAATGTAAGTCCATTTATTTTCAAGTTGCCCAGCAGAGCATGGCCAAAAAAAGCAAAACGTACTTAGACGCTCATAATCAAGGCTATTATGCGCTCACCAGCCACAAGGCTTGGCACCCCACTTTAGCTTCCCTTACACCATGAAAAAAAAATTCAGATATTTGCAATGTATACCCCAATCATCCAACTATTAATTACACTTTGTATTCCATGTACACATTAACTCCTCTTGTTAAGTTTGGCTTCCTGTTTGTCCCTTACCATATTAATTAATAATAAATATGAAGGGCTTCTCAATTTCTGTCAGAACCGCAATTATTTTGGTCGTGCTTTTTTGTATCGGGCTCATCGGTATGATCTGGAATAAAGAAGCAGAGCAAATGAAAGCTGACCGGGAAGCGACCATATCACAAGCCATTTATCGTAGTTCTAACCTGGCCCTGGCCCTTGAAAACTATACCATCCGCACTATACAAAGTGCAGACATGTTGTTGCAACTTGTAAGATGGGAGTTTGAAAAAAACGAAATGTTTAACGATTATCAGAATCTCTTTGCAAGGTCTTCTTTTGATAAAAATTTATTAAACAGCGTAGCGGTTCTTGATGAGAATGGCAAAATAGTTTCATCCAGTTTTACTTATCGTGCTGATACAATTTTAAATTTTAAAGACAGGGAATATTTTCAATATCATACAAGCCATCCGCAAGACCAAATATTCATTAGTAAACCTTTACAATCCGGAACGCCTGGTAAAGCCGTTATTGTGCTCAGCAGGAGAATAGATAATGCTGACGGCAGCTTTCGCGGTGTCGTTTTTATGCAAATACTACCTGCTACTTTTACTTCGTTTTACAAAGGTGCCGTGGTGCAGCAGCATGACATTGTTTCTCTTATTGCTCCTGATGGCATTACCTATGCCAGGCAAACTGGTACCGTGTCGGGCTATGGAGAAAATATTAGTAAAAGCCCGCTATTTAAACACTTAGCCACACAGCGGGTGGGTTCCTATTTTGCAAAGGATGCTTTACGCGGTATTCCAACCTATTTCAGTTACCGCAGATTCAGGCAGTATCCTATAATTGCTACCGTGGGAACGGCAGAGAATGATGTACTCGCAATGTTTTATAAAAGGGAACAACGGGAAATTATTTATTCTTCTCTTATCACCTTTTTTCTCATCCTGTTTTCTGTAGTGGTATGCATCGGCATTCTATACAGGAGGAAAAATGTACGGGTTTTAAAAGCCAATGAAGAAAAATATCGTTCCATATTTAAAAACAGCACAGATGCTATTATTTTATATACCCCCGGCGGGGAAATACTTGACCTTAATCCAGCTGCATACCAGGTATTTAAAATAGGGCAGGATGAAGAAAGAACCCTTAATTTTTCAGAATTACTTTACCAAAATACTATAAATGATGATGTCAAAAAAAATATTTCCCAGCCAATAGAATTAAATGGTGAACACAAATTTTATTGCCGGGATGGGTCTTCATTCTGCGGGGAAGTAGCATCGTCTTCTTACAACAATGTAAAAGATATTAAAGTTATTGTTTCCGTAATTAGGGATACTACCGAGCGAAGGAGGCTGCAGAAAAATTTAATAAACGAGAAGAAGAGCCGGCAACAAATGATAACGCGGCAGGTGATACAGGCGCAGGAAAGAGAGCGGGAAGCCATTGGGCGGGAGCTGCACGATAATGTGAGCCAGATATTATCAACTGTAAAATTGTATCTCGGTATTATATGTAAAAACCGGGATATGGCGAATGAGCTTCTGCCAAAATCCATGGATTTGCTTGTTAGCTCACTTCACGAGATCCGTAATCTCTCACACGAACTTACTGCACCTACGCTGGGCACCAATTCACTCGTTGACTCAATAAATGATTTATTGGAAAATGTAAACGCATCCGGCGATATTCAGGCGCATTTTTTCCATGAGACATATGAAGACAACATAAAGATGGAGCAGAAGCTGGCTATCTATCGCATAGTACAAGAACAATTGAATAATATTTTTAAACATGCACAAGCCACGACGATATTTATTATTCTAAAGCAAGAGGATGGTGAAACAAAGCTTATGATAAAAGATAACGGAATAGGTTTTGATCAGCAGGCGACCAGGAAAGGAATCGGTCTGAATAATATTGAAGCGAGGATAAAAGCATTTTCCGGAAACGTCAATATTGTATCGGCTCCGCAAGATGGATGTACGCTTGAAGCGTTTTTCCCGCTACAAACTATGGAGGTATCTGTTA
>JBDSPQ010000329.1:0-3411 GCA_039930305.1 Ginsengibacter sp.
GGATGAAGCGATGTTGCACGAAGTATGTAAAACGTATTCAAAAATTATCACGGTCGAGGATGGCACCATTAAAGGGGGATTTGGCTCGGCAATACTGGAATTTATGGCGGAACACCATTATACTAACGAGGTAAAAATACTGGGTATTCCCGACAGGATTATAGAACATGGCACGCCTAAAGAGCTATATAACGAGATAGGAATAGACGAAAATCATATTGCAGAGTCCATCCGAGAGTTAGATAAGATCGATGTAAATAAGCTTGTGGCAGGTAGGCTTTAGCATTGCGAAATTTTAGGTATAGGGAAGACACATATTCCGAAAATTCTTTGCATCTTATTTACTCCGTAAACCGCCTACTCTTGTTGATTTTTTTTGCTCCGGCCAGGTTCCTGGTTCTCCTGTTTTGACATTCTCCGGCAATATTGATTTTTCCCTGGAAGATTTCTCAGGATCTTCGCAAGCCATATACACCAGGATGGCAGTTAAAATTGCATTGCTTTGCACATCATCAAAAACAACCTTATCATACGTGTCCCTGTTGGTATGCCATGTGTAAGTACCATAGAGCCAGCTATTAGAGCTTAAGGAAAATGCAGGAACACCTGCCGTTACAAAAGAGGCGAAGTCAGACCCTCCGCTGCCGGGAGTGCCAGGAAACGTTGTTTGTATTTGATTTCGAATACTGTCAGGAACAGCCGCAAGCCACCGACCAAGATATTCATAAGAATTTAAAAAACCCTGTCCCGAAAGACTTACTACCCGACCGGTGCCGTTATCCTGGTTAAACACGGCTTGTATGTTTTCTACTATTTGAGGATGATCTTCAATAAAAGCCCGTGAGCCATTCAGACCCTGTTCCTCACAACCCCAATGCCCAACCATAATAGTCCTTTTTGGCCTGGGGTAAACTTTTTTCAATATCCGCATGGCTTCCATCATAGTTATCGTGCCAGTGCCATTATCTGTAGCGCCGGTACCGCCGTCCCAGGAGTCGAAATGTGCCGAAAGCATTACATATTCCCCAGGTTTTTCTATGCCTTTTATTTCCGCCAGGGTATTGAAGGTGGGTTGCATCCCCGTTTCTTTCGAATCAGCACGAATACTAAGTTTTGGGAGAGGTCCATCTTCAGCGAGGCGATATAACAAGCCGTAGTCTTCAAGCGAAATATCTACTGTCGGAATTTTGTCAGTGTAAGCACTGAAGATTTTATCTACACCAAAACCTGCCGACCAATTAGATGAAATGATTGCCAGCGCTCCGGCCTGTTCTAAAATGAGTGGCAGGCTTCGTGAAGTGTAGCCGGTATTCGACACCCGGTGACGCCATGCAAAATTTAATGAGTCCCTTTCGGCTTTCATTGTTTGAAACGATTCTTTTTTACCGAATTCTTCCCAATTATAATCCGGCCGGCCGGTTGGCTGAGGCATAGATATCATTACAAATTTTCCTTTTACTTCGGGCAGCCATTTTTGGTAAGAAGCAGAATCCGGGAGATCTGGCAAAACAATAATTTGTGCAGTGAGCGTCTTCCCCTTTGTAGAGGGGCTCCATGCGAGTTGTGTTCCTTCCAGCGATTTTACCCATGGAGCTACCATATCTATGTGGGTGATGCCACGCTCCCAACCCAGCCATTCGCCCCACTTTTCATTATGCGCGGGTATGCCCCATTGGGTATACCTGGATACGGCCCATTCATGAGCCTGCTGCATCTTTGGTGAACCTACCAGGCGCGGGCCGATTTTATCTAATAATTCATGAGCAATATTCTTTAACTGGGAATTATTCTTTGCTTCTGAAAGTATGGCCGAGATTACCACACTGTCTTTTTGGTTTTGGGCTAATGCCGGTCCAAAATACAGTAGCAGGAATAAAAATATACAAGGTTTGATTTTCATTTGGGATAACTATGTGGGAGGAAAAAAATATTTAATTAAGTGAAGGATCAATAATAATTTCATCAGAAACGATTTCTTTGTCACCCACTTCGCTATACTCAAGAATGAAGTTATTAGTGCCACTTCCTGTAATAATGGTAATATATTTTTGCTGAATTAGCTCCAGCATGTTTAAAAAAAGAAAAATAGCGTGAATCCTGTTTTCGGAAATTTCGAATAATTTTTCAAAGGGTACATGGCGTTCTTTCTTAAGCAGTTCGATCATATATTGCCTGCTTCCCTCCATGGTGTAGTCGTAACGAATAACCGTGTGTACCGGACGGTTTCTTTTCTCGTGAAGGCGCTGTGCCACTTTTTCAAAAGCCTTCATCAACTTGAATAATGACACATTTTGTATTTCAGTTCCTTCGCTTATTTCGTCTCCTATCCTGGCAAGCTCTTCCTGTATATTTCCTCTTTTCACCATCAGCATCCTGAGCCCTTCCATTTCACTAAGCTTTTGAGAAGCTTCCTTAAATCTTTTATATTCAAGAATTTTATCAATCAGTTCCTGCCGCGGATCAATCTCGTTTCCTTCCTGGTCAAGTTCTTTGCGGGGCAAAAGCATTTTAGCCTTTATGCGCATGAGGGTACTGATGAACAGGATAAACTCACTGCTCAATTCTATATTTAAAGTTTCGCCATTGTGAATGTAATCGAGAAAATCGTTAGTGATTTTCGTAATGGGTATATTATAGATATCAAGTTCGTCTCTTTCAATAAAAAACAAAAGGAGGTCGAACGGGCCTTCGAACTGGGGTAGTTTTATCTGGTAGATTTCTTTTGACATACTTGATTCGAGTCTGGCGGGATCTGTCTTTTTTTGTTAAACTGTAATAAAATTCGCTTTCGACATGGGAATTACAAATTTAACGGTAATTAAATAACTGTGCTTCTCCGGAGACCATATACCCGTTGAAATCAATATCAACATGGCTGTGGGGAATTCCTAAGGCTTTTTTAATGCATCTCTTATTTCCATCAGAAGCTTGTCAGTTGAAGAAGGCCCGGCCGCCGGCGCTTCTTCTTTTTTCTTTTGCAAAGATGCCAGGGCTCTTACCATAGAGAAAACGACCAGAGCAATAATGATAAACTTAAGCAGGGCTGCTAAGAAATTTCCGTATTTTACTTCTCCCCATTTAAGTGCAGCTATATTTTCGGCACCCATCGCTTTCAATGCCGGCGCCAGCAACAAAGGAGTAATTACATCATCTACTAATGAAGAAACGATGGCCCCAAATGCAGCACCAATGATAACGGCAACCGCTAAATCTAATACGTTGCCCTTGTTCATAAAGGCTTTAAAGTCTTGGCTAAAACTCATAGTTATAAATATTTCTTGTTAATAATTGGTTTTATTTTTTAGGCCCGGATACTCCATTTTAAAACCTTCCAGGGCATCCCTAAGAGCCGAAGCAATCAGGTATTCTTTGTACCAATTTTGATCACTCGGAATTATATTCCATGGTATG
>JBDSPQ010000330.1:0-5941 GCA_039930305.1 Ginsengibacter sp.
GCAATCAACTAATCAACGATCAAAGTATATCACCCGATGGTAAAGTGACAAGGTATCCGCCACTCAGAAGCCTGGACAGGGGTTACGAATTTATGCCGCGTTACGGCCGGCAGGTCAGTTCCTATCAACTTATCGTTCCCTGTACCTACAGAAATTATATTTGTTTTGCAAAAATTGAATTTTAGTTTACGGAGAATTTGAATTTTTTTTTGAATAAGCACATCGCTTAACCGGGTAGGGGTGCATTCTTCTATCATTACAACTTGTTTTGCAAGTAAAATGATGGCACCGCCTTTTCTTCGAGAAATTCAAATTACAGGGACAGGTAGTCTGTTCTTTCCTCTTTATATTTTATTTTTGATTTTTAAATTCAATCCTCATTTGTGACAGGTGTCTTCCGGGCCAATAATCCTTTCAATACTTTCATGCTTTTTGTTTATGGCCTGCTATTGAAATTGACCTGGTTCATTTCTCCACAGATACCTGCTATACAGCAATCGGATGGTTTCCTGTACAACCAGGTGATGGCCTATATTAAGCCGCATCTGGACCATTTTCCCCTGGTCTATTCAGCGATTATGTACGCGCTGGTGTATACCCAGGCCATCAGCTTCAATACACTGATGAATAACAGAAGACTGATGCCAAAGCCGAACTACCTTCCTGGTATGAGCTACCTGCTGATCACTTCTTTTTTCCCTGAATGGAATGCACTAAGCGCACCCATTCTGATCAGCACTTTTATCATTTGGGTTTGGGCGCAAATGAGTACACTTTACAACAACCAACAAATCAAAGCCACACTTTTTAATATTGGTATCGCTATTGGCTGCAGTACTTTTTTTTATTTTCCGTCGCTCGCATTTTCTATTCTTATAATTTTTGGACTTTTGCTTACGAGGCCACCAAGAGTGGCTGAGTGGCTAATACCCCTTCTTGGAATGTTGGTACCCTGGTATTTCTTATTTACCTGGCTTTTTCTTACTAATAAATTATATGGCTTTAATTTGCCGGGCATAGTAATAGATTATCCGCTGCTTCAAAAAAATCCTGTAGTATTTGCTGGCCTGGCATTTATTTTTATTGCTTCGGCCACCGGTATTTATTTCGTGCAGCAAAATGCCAGGCGGCAGGTGGTTCAGGTAAGAAAAAGCTGGGGCCTGATGAGCCTGTACCTGATTGTCGCATTGTTTGTTCCCTTCATCAACATGAGCTATAGTTTTACTTACTGGTTCCTGGCCACAGTTCCCTTATCTGCATTTATTGCCTGTGCTTTTTATTATCCTCAAAAAAAATGGTTTCCGGCAGTTTTGCATTGGTTGATGGTAGCCTTCGTTGTTTACTTTAATTATATAAAGTGAATTTCTCCACGTAATTTATCTTTGACACTCAGAAAATTTAATTACCATGAAATTTGGCGTTGTCGTGTTTCCAGGATCTAATTGTGACCGGGATATAATTTATGCGCTCGAAAGCGATCTGCAGCTTGAAGTAATTCCCCTGTGGCATAAAGACAAAGATCTTTCGATGTTCAGCACACAAGATTGCATTGTACTTCCAGGTGGTTTCAGTTATGGTGATTATTTACGCTGTGGTGCTATAGCCCGTTTCAGCCCAATGATGCAAAGCATAGTCGCCTTTGCAAATAAAGGTGTGAAAGTATTTGGCGTTTGCAATGGTTTCCAGATCTTATGTGAGAGCGGTCTCTTACCGGGCGCCCTTTTACGAAATGCTGAAATGAAATTTGTTTGTAAAAATGTATATATAAAAAATGATGACGCTTTAAAAACGGAGGTGTATAAAATACCCGTAGCCCATGGGGAAGGCCGGTATTTCGCAAAAGCAGACATACTCAGCGATATGTATCAAAATGGACAGGTGCTCTATAAATACTGTGATAATAAAGGTGACATCCAGCCCATGCATTCTCCTAATGGTTCGATGGATAATATCGCCGGAATTCGCAGCAAAGAAGGCAACGTTTTTGGAATGATGCCCCATCCTGAAAGGGCTTGTAATGAAGAATTAGGCAATACCGATGGAAGAAGAATTTTCTCCTCTTTATTTTCTATAAACTAAAGTTAAATCATCCCAGGTGTGCTCCCAGCCTACCTGAAGGGGTATCATTATTACGTAATTTTGTACAAATAATTTTAATGAAAAAGTTATTTGCTACATTATTATCCGCTGTTATAATCCAGTGTTCCTATGCACAGATTCTGAATCCTTTGAATTTCAATTATGCAACGGTAAAGAAGGGAGCCAATCTTTACGAAGTACATGTAAAGACTGTAATTGAGCCCGGATGGCATATTTATTCCACTATCAATCCCGGGGGCGGTGCTTTGCCCACATCTTTATCATTTACCAATGCCCGTGCTGTAGGCAGAGCAAAAGAAATCGGAAAGATGAAAACAATTTTTGAAAAAGAATTTAACGTAAACCAGAAATTTTTTGAGGACAAAGTTGAGTTTGTTCAAATGGTAAAGTTACTACCGGGAAATAAAAAAGTGTCAGGAGAAGTTGATTATATGGCGTGTAACGATCGCCAATGCTTGCCTCCGAAAAAGGCCACCTTTGAAATACCTTTGTAAAATTAAAATTGATACAAATTTTAGTAGGATAACAGCGTGTTATCCTATTTTTTTTACACGGTGTTTTTGTTTGTTACCGGCGATAAGATATTTTGCAGAAAAAAATTAGCCACTTCTATCTTGGGTCCGCAAAGTCTTTTAATAGGTATTAATAAAAAATAACTGAGGCCTTTACTATTTTT
This sequence comes from Ginsengibacter sp., assembly GCA_039930305.1. Taxonomy (GTDB): domain Bacteria; phylum Bacteroidota; class Bacteroidia; order Chitinophagales; family Chitinophagaceae; genus Ginsengibacter. Next base: position 2,777 of record JBDSPQ010000330.1, read on the forward strand.
CCGGTGCCCATTAAACTACAAATGGCCTAATTTGCACCCGATTTTCTCCTTAGTATTATTTAGGGCATAAATCAGAACTTGCCGGTTTTCGCCTCGTTAAAATAAAATAATCGAAATACAAGAGCAATATTTGTTGCTGATAATAGCTGTAACGAGTATTGCACTTTTCAGAATCCGATACCGTACAAAATGACAATTACTGATATACTACTTTTAGCGATGGCGTACAGGAAGGTTTGGTTTTACAAAATTTTAGATAAACGGACATCCCTTATAGCCGGTGCACTGCTTTTTCCTGTCTTGCTTTTTTCTCAGGGCGAGAAGCAAGACAGCCTGCAACGTAAGGTCACGTTGATCGAATGTGTGGCTTACGCACAGACCCACAATCCGCAACTCGATAATGCCCGGCTGAATGAACAAATTGTAGAAGCAGCAATTCGTACACGCCTTTCAGACTGGTATCCACAATTAAATTTTAATTATAATCTCCAACACAATTTCCAGCTCCCCACTGTGAACTTCAATGGAAATTTCGTAAACACAGGTACGCAAAATACTTCAGGATTATACCTTGGCGCTACTCAAAATATTTTCAACCCTGACGTATTGTTGGCTTCGCGCTCAGCCCATGTCGTAAGGCAGCAGGCTTCTCAATCGTCGCAGGAACAGAAAATCAATATCGGAGCTGCTGTAAGCAAGGCTTATTACGATGTGATACTTACTACAGAGCAAATTGGCATAACGGAACAAGATATACAACGAACACAGGCAAATCTTAAAGATGCCTTTTACCAGTATCAAAGTGGTATCGTCGATAAAACAGACTACAAAAGAGCAACCATTGCTGTAAATAATGCCAGTTCCCAAAAAGTATTTTATGAACAATCTTTAAAAGGAAAGTTTGCTTACCTGAAAGAACTGATGGGATACCCGCTTGCGGCTAACCTGCAATTAGCTTATGATACCGTACAAATGGCGAATAACATTTACCTGGATACATTGTATGATGTAAATTATTCCGGGAGGATAGAAATTCGGCTTCTTGAAACACAGAAGAAATTACAGGCATATAATCTTGAATATTATAAGTGGAGCTTTTTGCCCACTATGTCTGCTTTTGGTAATTATAATCTGAATTTTTTAAATAATCAATTTTCAAAATTATACAGTAAGTCTTTCCCTACATCTTTCGCCGGTATAGGATTGGCATTTCCGATTTTTCAGGGTGGCAAAAGAATTCAGCAAATTAAACAAGCCCAGCTACAAATATCGCAGGTCGACAATGACATCATTAGTTTAAAAAATTCAATCAACACAGAATATACGCAGGCGCTTGGGAATTACAAGAGCAATCTAAAAAATTATACCGCGCAACGTGAAAACGTTGCGCTTGCGAATGAGGTGTATGAAGTAATACGGTTGCAATACCGATCAGGAATAAAACCGTACCTCGACGTTATCACGGCAGAGGCTGATGTCAGAACAGCGCAAATCAATTTATATAATGCACTCAATCAATTGCTGTCCAGTAAAATTGATGTACAAAAGGCTTTGGGTCTTCTTGATTTTTAATTTATGAATATGTACAGGAAATTATACCAAATACTGATCCTCGCTTTCGCTTTGGCTGTGGCTTCATGCAGCAACAAGAGCAGCGAGTCGGCAACAGAAGAACTAAGTAATACGCCGGTGCCGGTTACCCTGGCGGCGGTGGTCTCTTCAGACGCAATTTACTATGACGAATATCCTGCCACCATAAATGCTTTGGACCAAATAAATATTACCCCACAAGTGACCGGATATATAACCAGGGTTCATTTTAAAGACGGTCAAAAAGTTAAACAAGGCCAGTTGTTGTATTCCATCGACCAGCAGGTATACAAGGCAAACCTGCAACAGGCCGTATCGAATCTGCAGTTGCAGGAAGCCAGCATGGTAAAAGCCTCCAAGGATGCGGATAGGTACCATGAACTGGATAAGCATGATGCCGTGGCAAAACAACAGGTAGATAATGCTGAGGCGGCATTGGAGGTTTCGAAGAAACAGGTTGCAGCGGCGAAGGCCAATGTAAACAGCGTGCGTTCCAATGTTAGCTTCTCAAGTATCCGGGCACCGCTCACAGGCACTATAGGCATCTCCCAGGTAAAAGAAGGAACAATGGTTAGTGCCGGGCAAACTATTCTAAATACGGTTTCAACTGACAGCCCCATAGCCGTGGACTTTACTATCGGGCAGAAGGATATTTTTCGTTTTACCAAAATGAAAAATGAGGGTACAGATTTGAAGGATTCCATTTTCACTATTTCATTTAATGGTGAGGTTTACGAACATCCGGGCCGAATAAGCGTGATTGACCGGGCTGTGGACCCACAAACAGGCACGCTTAAAATCAGGCTGGTTTTTCCTAATGGCGCAGGAATTCTCAGGACGGGTATGAACACAACGGTTCGCGTAAAAAATGTCAACGGCCAGCAGCATACCATTATTCCTTATAAGGCTGTTTCGGAACAACTTGGTGAATTTTACGTTTACCTTCTTGAGGATAGTTTGAAAGTGTCGCAAAGAAAAATAATTCCCGGAAGACAAATAGGAACTAATATCGTTGTAACGGAAGGGTTGTCTGCCGGCGACTCAATTGCAGTTGAAGGAGTTCAAAACCTGCAACAGGGCTCGGTAATAACTACTGGTCCTGTAAAAGATCCAAATCCATAAGCCGTGTTCGGAAGATCTATAGGCAAAAAATGACAAGTATGTGGGACAAAGAAAAGTAGTATGATCGCAGAAACATTTATTAGGCGCCCGGTTACCGCAATTGTGGTTTCAATCGTAATCGTGCTGGTTGGACTTATAGCGCTTTCAAATCTTCCAATTGCACAATATCCTGATATTACGCCACCCACGGTAAATGTTACGGCAAGCTTTACGGGAGCAGACGCACGGACGGTTGAAGAAACTACTACCACACCTATGGAGATTCAAATCAACGGCTCCCCGGGTGTCTCTTATTTATCCAGTAACAGTACCTCCAGTGGTCAAAGCAGTATTAGCGTGGTGTACGATGTGGATACTGATATTAATATTTCAACGGTAGATGTGCAAAACAGGGTAAATATTGCACAGCCTTCCTTACCTGACGCAGTAAAGCGTTTAGGCCTAACCGTAAGG
>JBDSPQ010000331.1:0-3582 GCA_039930305.1 Ginsengibacter sp.
GGTAGACTTTCTGACAGCTAAGAATTCGGCAATCAAACTGCTCCATGCGCGATCAGTTGCATAACTGTAGCGGGCATAATCATTTTCATCAAAGGACGGGAGAATATTCGCGTCTTTCCTTGCAAAGGCGAGCGCTCTGTATGCAAATACCCTCTCTGCATCGATCAAATGCTGTAAGACCTCACGCAATGTCCATTTATCCTCGGCGTATGCAAAAAGCGATTTTTCTTCATTTACATTTTGGCCGAGTTTTTCAATTTCAATTTGCTGTTGGGATAAAGCCGTCAGCAAATCATCATCGCCAGCTTCCTGGAAATAATTTTTAAAGTTTTGTGGAAAATTCCCTTGCTCTTTTTTTGAAATCTTCGAAATTATAGTCCCTTTTTTCATAAAAAACCATTTAAGAGGATAAAGGTAAGAAATGCCATAGATTGGTTTTGAAACTGGTTTGTTTTAGTAAGGTCAAAAAAAATCCCGGCATCAATTGCCAGGATTTTTTTATAAGATTTAATTGCTTTAGTCTTTCTTGTTTTTCACTTTGGACTTCGGCAAAATATCAAGATTTTTATTTATTTCTCCTTTAATCGTGGCCGCAAGTTTTACAGCTTCATATGCATTAACTTCTCCACCCGTCTTTGAAATATCCGCCAGACTTACCAAATCATCAGTGCCAGGTAATTTTACTTTTTCTTCTAACGGAGTAGCAGATTTTTCGATCACATATTTTAGCTGTTCGGGAGTTAAATCAGGATAATGCTCCAGCACCAAGGCAGCAACACCCGCTACAACGGGACAGGCCATACTGGTTCCGGAAAGATTACCATAACGGTTGCCACCGGGCAAAGTGGAGTAAATGTTTACGCCTGGCGCAAAAACATCTACTTCATTTTTTCCATAGTTGCTAAAACTTGCAGTGAATCCCCCATTAGTAGCATCGCCACTGGCACCCACTGTAATAAAATTAGATGCGCGCCCGGCATCTTTTATAAAAACGGGATTTGGAAAGTTTTGAGCGCTATCAACATTTTTATGATCGTTCCCAGCAGCATGCACTAGTAAAACATTTTTTGATTTCGCATACATCACTGCGTCATCAACCCAGTTTTTTTCCGGGGAAAAATCTTTCCCAAAACTCATGCTGATCACCTTTGCTCCATTATCAACTGCATACCGGATCGCATTGGCAATGTCTTTGTCATGCTCATCGCCATCAGGTACCGCACGGACCATCATTATTTTCACATTATCTGCAATTCCATTCATTCCTTTTCCATTATTTCTTACGGCACCGATTATGCCAGAGCAATGTGTTCCATGTGTAGGAGTGCCTGCCATGATATCATTATTTCCATAATACCTGTCGTTGATGTCGGTTTCATCATCCTGAACGATGTCACCACGAAAATTCTCAGGTGGCGTAACCGCTGACTCACCCTTGCGGATCTGGCCCCGCAGATCATTGAGAATATCTTCATTGGATATGTCATAATTATCGTTCAACTTGGAAATATTGAGGTAAATGCTGGAGGCAGTTTTTGCGTCGGGCTCTTTGGGTGAATATTCTTTTAAATCATTTCCCGTAAACTCAGTCTTGCCCAGGTCTTTGGCAATTATGGAATCACCCTTTTCAAGCCCGGGAAGTATGCGCTTCATAAAAAATAATTCTTTCTGGTCAGTAGCGCCGACAATTTTATCTTTAGCGCGGAGGTATTCTAAAATCTCAACCTTCTTTTCCGGGGTTACATTCAGCGTATCGGGCTCATCTTCACCAAACTTTTCTTTAAGTTTCCAATATACCCTGGCTCCTTCGTACGAGTCTTGCTTTACATTTCTCCCGTCTTTTCCGCCGATAAAATTCCATCCGTGTACATCATCGATATAACCGTTTTTATCGTCATCAATTCCGTTGCCCGGAATTTCTCCCGGATTTTGCCATAGCACTGCTTTTAAATCTTCCTGTGTAGTATCTATACCGCTGTCGATTACTGCCACCACAACTGTTTTTGATGGCTTATTCTTCAAAAATTGGTAAGCTTTATCAAGGCTAATACCATAATAGCCGGTTTCCGTTCTGTCCAACTCATGCCAGTCATGCGGAGCTTCCTTTTTTTCCGATGTGCCTTGGGCCAAACCCATCGAAGTTCCTAAAACGATGAAGGCACCGGCAACCAATAAATTTTTAAATGTTCTAATCATGTTTTTCAGTTTATTTTTTAGTATCACAAATATTCTTCCTTTTTTCAGCTTTTACACTACCACTTATAAAAGATTATATAATATTTATCTAAAAACGGGTTAGCGTTAATGGTTAAAAAAAATACCGGCACTTCCTATATTGTAAACTTGATGCCCTGCGCCAACGGAAGTTTGTTTGTATAGTTAATAGTATTTGTTTGCCTGCGCATATACACTTTCCAGGCATCACTTCCGCTTTCCCTGCCACCGCCCGTTTCTTTTTCGCCGCCAAATGCACCGCCTATCTCAGCGCCGGAAGTACCAATATTTACGTTTGCAATACCGCAATCGCTGCCCGCATGAGACAAAAACAATTCGGCTTCCCGCATATTCAGGGTGAATATTGCGCTGGAAAGTCCCTGTGGGACATCGTTCTGCAGTATTACTGCTTCCTCAAGCGTTTTATATTTTATGAGGTACAAAATCGGCGCAAATGTTTCGTGTTGCACGATCTCCATCGCATTGTTTACTTCGGCAATGCAGGGTTTTACATAGCAGCCGCTTTCAAACCCTTTCCCGTTTAACACTCCACCTTCAATTAAAAACTTTCCTCCTTCGTCTTTACATTTTTTTATAGCCTTAACGTACATATCGACCGCGCTTTTATCAATCAAGGGGCCCACATGATTTTCAGCCCGGAGGGGATTCCCGATTTTTAATTGCTTATATGCAGTGCTCAATTTTTTTCTGAACTGATCATAGACTTCTTCCTGAACAATTATTCGCCTGGTGGTGGTACATCGCTGACCGGCGGTTCCAGCCGCTCCAAATAAACAACCTACCAATGCCATATCAAGGTCAGCTTCTTTAGAAATAATAATAGCGTTATTTCCTCCTAATTCCAGCAAGCTTTTGCCTAATCTTGCGGCCACTTTTGTGCTTACTGCCTTACCCATTGCAGTAGAGCCTGTTGCAGATATCAGCGCCAATTCACGATTTTCGCACAGCCATTCACCCGTTTCCCTGCCCCCGGTAATTAAACTGCATACACCTTCAGGTACTTTATTTTCTTTAAAAACTTTAGCGATTATTTGCTGGCAGGCTACACCGCAGAGCGGTGTTTTTTCTGAAGGTTTCCAGATACAGACGTCTCCGCATACCATTGCCAGCATGCTGTTCCAACTCCATACTGCCACAGGAAAATTAAAGGCTGAAATGATGCCGACAATACCCAATGGATGATATTGTTCATACATCCTGTGGCCAGGCCTTTCGCTATGCATGGTGAGGCCGTAAAGCTGCCTTGACAGGCCAACTGCAAAATCGCATATATCAATCATTTCCTGTACTTCGCCCATCCCTTCCTGTAAACTTTTGCCCATTTCGTAGCTAACTAACTTACCAAGG
>JBDSPQ010000332.1:0-4070 GCA_039930305.1 Ginsengibacter sp.
AATACAGGCAGATGGCAAATTAGTAGTGGCTGGAAGTTCGATTTCACGTTTTAATACTGATGGTACCATCGATAACTCTTTTGGAAATAACGGCGTTATTGCAGGAGGGAACTGGTATGCTGTGGCCGTGCAGGCAAATGGTAAAATCGTGGTGGCGGGAGGTATAAATAATTTTGAAATTGCAAGGTACAATTCGAATGGTACGCCTGATAATAGCTTTTCTAATGATGGATTTGAATCAACACACATTTACGAAGATCCAGATGCAGACGATATTTACTATGCCGGCCATGCACGCGCCGTTGCCATCCAGGCAGATGGTAAAATTGTAACCGCCGGAGACTGGCATTACAGTTACAGAAATACAACTTCTTATTTCGCGTTGGTCAGGTACAATACGGACGGTACGTTGGATAATAGCTTTGGGCAAGACGGTACGCTCCGCAGTATTTACGGCTATGCCACTTCGTTAGTATTACAACCGGATGGAAAAATAATAGGCGGCGGAAGTTCTGAGGATGAATTTCAATCGGCCAATACCTCGCAGGGTGATTTTCAGTTAGCCCGTTATAACCAGGATGGAAGTCTCGACCAGGATTTTAATGGTACAGGATACCAGTCAACTGCTGTGAGCAGCGCTTATGACATTATTCAAAGTCTTTCCTTTTCCAACAACAGGCTTTATGCAGTTGGCCATGGAAAATTCCCGAATGACCTTGGCCTGATAGTAAGATATCTTGATTTGTCAGGAGGGGCACTTCCTTTAACCCTTACACGTTTAGCTGCGACTTCTAAGATTGATGGAAGAATGGTATCGTGGACGACAGAAAATGAGACGAATGTAAAAAATTATGATCTTGAACGCTCAATAAATGCGCTAAATGGTTTCGAAAAAATAACCACGGTCGATGCGCTGAACAAAACCCTGAGCCAGTATGATTTCCTTGACAACGAAAATCTATCAGCAGGAATTATTTATTATAGACTGAAAATCTACGATGCCGATGGCAAAATAACTTACAGTAAGATTGTTAATGTCAAAATCAATGTCGGGTCTATCGTGCGCATTTATCCGAACCCTGCAAAAGAATACATAAGTGTCTTATTGCAAGAAAATGTTCAGAACGCCCGCCTTTCAATATTTAATAGTGAAGGCAGAACTGTTCACCGTGTGGCTAACTTATCCGGAAATAAATTTGATATGAACATTTCGCTGTTACCTGCTGGCATTTACACTATCAGGTTGATAGTAGGTACGAATATATCCGTTCTAACATTTATCAAATAAAATACTAGTAGAAAAATGCTACGTAAAATCAATCACATATACTCGTTTTACAAAAATGTTCGAATCTGTAAAACAATATTTTTTGATAAAAACCAACGCATTCTTTTGAAAGAATTTTAGAGCACTGCAAATAATTTTCGGCTTATAATGTGCTGAGAAATTACATGTCTCATTCAGGGCTTCTTCTTTGTCGCTGCAATTGGCTGAAAAGGTCCGTATTTATGCTGCCTTTCGTTAAAAGTGTCGACATATGGCCCAAATGGAAAGTCGACAGGTTTCCCGGAGAGATCTTTATAGTCATCGCTTTGATCTTTGTGCGGCCTGGGCTGTGAGTTTACAAAAGCGGCAACATCCCAGGCTTCTTCATTGCTAAGAAAAGGGCTGTCATGGGAGGCCTTATCATAGGGCATATTACTTTTTATAAAGCCGGCAAAACCGGAAATTCTGTATAGGCCTGCGCCATCATTGTAGCTTGCTGCACCCCATAACGGAGGATACAAATACCCTGGTTGCCCATTTAGCTTTAAGCCTTCTCCATTGCTGCCGTGGCAACTGATACAGGCCATTTCAAATACTTTTCTCCCATTTTCGGGACTTGCCGCACGCTGCAGGTAAGGCAAAGATTGTAATCCGGAACCATAAGGTTTTGTATTTCCTGGCACATTTTCTCCCACCCACTTTATATAAGCATACATTGATTTCATTTCATAGCTATTAGAATCCAGCAGTTTCCCATTCATGCTGCGCTCAAAACAATCGTTGATTCTGCGATAAATATTTTCAATTGTCCCGCTACGATTTCTGAACCTGGGATACCCGGCATAGGTAGCACCGAAATTATTTCCCCAGGGTCGCCTGCCTGCATCAAGATGGCAGTTCTGGCAATTCATCCCATTAGATATTTGTAATACAGAACCTTGTGGGCCAAGGAAATTAGCTGTTTTGGAAATTAAATCTTCCCCATACATAATCATCTTTCTTTGTTCGCCAGTAGTAATCCTGTCTGTATAAAGGCTTGGAGCGATCCAGGTACTATCCTGAAATACTTGGTATTCGTTCTGCATTTCCGGTGTGTCAATAAGTTCGACTGCTATAGATAGAAGGAGAAAGAGAATGGTCACTAAGGCCAGAGATCCGGACCGGGAAAGCTTTTTCATTTTAGTAACTTCTCTTTTGAGATATTATTGAAAATCGGGAACGACACATTGCGTTTAAATTACAAAATCCATTTCTCAAATAATAATATTTGTGGTGACAAGAAAATAACTATACGAAAAGAAATAACTATTATATCCCTTAAATTGTCTGCAATGTTGATAACTTTCCAAGTGGCTTTTCATGATATTAATCACGTGCATAACTGTCAAGATCCAGAATTTCAATGTGGCGCCGGTGTTGACGAAGTACATTTTTTTCAAAGAGCTTTTTCAAAAGTCTTGATATTACTTCCCGGGATGAGTTTAGGTCTTTGGCAATTTGCGTAATAGAAAAATGAATTTCATTGGAACCAATATTTTCCTGGTGCCGCCTGAGGTAGTAAATGAGTCTTTCATCCATATTTGAGAAGGCAATGGCATCAATTGTTTTAAGCAACTCCTCGAAACGATCCCGGTAACTCGATATCACAAACCGGTACCAGCTTTTATATTCAGCCATCCATTTTTCCATGTACAACAGCGGCACTGACAGCAAAGTGGTATCGGTTAATGCTACAGCCAATAGTTCACTTGTCTCATGTTTTGCAGCACAGACCATTGAAAGCGAACATGCCTGCCCTTCATGCAAGTGGTAAATAAAATATTCTTTACCATGATCATCTTCTCTGTAAAGCTTCACCAGGCCGTCAACAATCAGCATGGTAGAGCGAATAGTTTGGCCTACACGAAGCAACGTTTCTCCCGAAGTTATTTCCACTACTTCGCCATGTTCCAGCAGAGCATCATACAGTCCGCTTTCAAATTCCGGGAAAAGTTTTTTTAATCTATTAATGTCCATTGTTGCACTTAGTTAAAAAGCCAGTCTTAGGTATCAGAAGTTAAAATGACGGATGCCTACCGATAAATACTACTGGCTACTGAATTTCACATTTATAAATTGTAAGCATTCAATTTACAGCGGATTGTCTTACCTCCTACTTTTGGGATTTGTCGGCAAACTTTCAATTATTTGCGTTATTATATTTTACAAATCTTTTTGCAGTTCCAAAAAAATGCCAGTCATCAGAATAGCAAGAATTCCAAAATAAGCTAATGGCATACATATCAGAATCATCTATTTTCCTATACAAAACTTACTGAAAATGTAATCCAAAGTATCTTCATTAGTAACCTCACCTGTAATCTCACCAAGATAGTGCAGGCACGCACGAATATCGGGTGACAAGAGATCGCCGGAAAGTTGATCATCTATTCCTTTTCTAATAGCTGATAATGATGCGCTGACGGTTTGCAGTGCATTGTAGTGCCGGGCGTTTGTAACAACTATGTTTTCACTAAGTATGTTGTTTCCCGAAGACATAATAAATAATTTTTCTTTCAGGGCATCGATCCCCTTATTATTTTTTGCCGAGATGAATAACGCCTCCGGCAATTGCTTTTCAAAATTTTGAACGACAAGGGGCGGCGCCTCGTCAATTTTATTGGCTACAGGTACTACATTTCTATTATCTGATACAATAGAAACCAGGGATGAAGCGACACCGTCAGCATCCATTTTATTCAGGTCGAAAAGATAAAGTACAACATCTGCCTGTCGTATTTTTTCCCTACTTTTTACCATGCCC
>JBDSPQ010000333.1:0-3072 GCA_039930305.1 Ginsengibacter sp.
ATGTGAACTTCGTTCATTTGGCTTATCGATGATCCTAAAGTTCAGCGCTATTCTTAAATATACCAACTCCGCTAAAACCAGTATAAGCAATACCGTTAGATATTCAGGCAGAAGATGAATCAATGTATACTATTATTATTTTTTGGCTAAAAAGTCGACATGGACGGGGGCGCAGGTTAATACGGTCAGTTGGATGACGTATCCTGAATAATCCAGTCTTTCAATACTTCATGCGATTTCCAACTTAATAATTTGCGGGCTTTTGTATCGTCAAAAGTTAGTGAGCTGGTAATTTTCTTAATTTTAGTACTGTTCACAGGAAATCTTGAACCCAGAATGTCCCCTACAAAGCCCAGTAGTTTCGCAGCAAATAAGGGAATTGAGGATGGGGCTTTTTTATTGTAAAATCCGGCAATCTTATTTTCAAGTTCGAAAAATGAAGGGTGATATCCATCTGTTAGATTATAAACCCCGGAAGGACCTGATACACGGCTGGTGAAACGAGCAATATCAGAAGCCATCACCATTGACTTTTTCGCATTACCCTTTCCAATACGTTTATAACTCCCTGATCTTATTCCCTTCAACATTGTTTTTAAGTTGCCTGGCGGATTGATACCGGTCACAAGTGGTATTCGGAAAATATAATAAGCGACCCCTTTTTCTGAACACCATTGTGAAACCAATTCTTCAGCGACAATTTTGCTTTGACCATACGGATCCAAAGCTAATGTTGGAGCTTCCTCATTAATATCTAATCCCTCCTCACGGCCGTACACCGCTACACTACTGATGTATATAAATTTTGTAAGTGTGGCATTTTTTTCTAATCCCCGAAAAAGATTTTGCGTTCCATCTACATTTACAGAAAAAAAGTCTTTACTCTCGGCTGAGTTTTTTGGTACAAGATGAGCCTTGCCAGCACAATGGATAACCATATCGATTGGTGGTATTTGCGGAATTGAAGTACTAAGATCACAACTAAGGTCATTTTGAGATGATCTGCCCAACGTTAAGATGTTGGATTTTTCCGATTGTAATATCTTATTGATTTCGTTGCCTAAAAAGCCACCGGCACCTGTAATCAAAATCATGGTCTTTCTTTAAATTTTTTTACTGTAGCGCTTAAGAGTGCTATTCATTGCCAGTAAATATTTTTCAGCAAGCGAAGCACGGTTGAATTCTGTTTCAGCTAAAAGTTTGGCTGAGCCGGACATTTTATTTCTCGCGTCTGAATTGTCTGATAAAAACTTAATGGCTTCACACATGCCCACAGGTGATACGGGGTCTACTGAAAGACCACAGCCACTTCTTTCAACAAGATCTTTAATCCAACCTGTCGTGCTTTGAATTATAGGCACTCCCGCTGCAAAAGCGTCAAACATTTTATTAGGCGAACTTGTTTGCAACATTGGAATATTTTTAAAAGTCACAAAAGCAGCATAGGCCTCATGCAGCCAGGATTTGACCTCAGTCTTTGGCATTAAACCCAGGAAAAATACATTGGGTAGATTTTTTTGCCTGACATAATTTATTAACTCCGGCTTTTCTTTCCCCTCTCCTATAAAAACGAAAACTTCATCCTCACCTTGAAATAATTCAATTCCCTTTATTATTTGCACACAGTTGTCCATAAGCCCCAGAGAACCAGTATACAGAAATATCTTTTTATTGAGCGCCCACTGCGGAAGCGTGAAGTTAATATCACTCTTTTCAAAAAATTCATTATCACAGGCATTCGGTACCGTTAGTACCCTGGCAATATCATATCTGTCTACAATCGATTCAGTCATTCCTTTTGAACAGGTAACAACAAGGTCGGCTTTGCGATAGCATAGTTGCTCAAATTTGTAAGCACACTTTATAAGAAATTTATTTTTAATAAGTCCTAACTGTACAGCGCCATCCGGCCATAGGTCACGGACTTCAAAAACGAATTTTTTTTTGGGGCGGAAAATTTTTGCAAGAATTCCTGGCAGGCCAACTGAAATAGGGCCAGAACTACAGAGTATAATATCAAACCTTCGGCTTAACGCGAAATAAATAGCGGTAACAGAAAAAAGGGCAAAGGTAAATACACGATATAACAGGGAGTGTTTATTCGATTGCTTTACATTTACAATGATAACTTCGATTCCATCAATTACTTGTTTGTCAATAAAACCGGAGGCCTTTATATCAGATTTATCATACGGGCTCGTTACGATGGATACTTTATGCCCATTGGCTATCCATCGTTTAGGTAGCTCATACATCCTCGTGCTCCAGCCTCCTTTAGGCGTACCAAAATACTGATAGAAAATTAAAATATTCACTAATTCAATTCTAATAATTTTCCAACTTCTAAATCGTATTCTACGGGTACGAACGGTTCATTTCCGCCTCCGGGTATTAATGTAATTTCACCAAAGTAAACCTGGTTCTTGTGGATGTATAAATCAATTCTAGAGAACGAGAGATTTTTTGATAATGTGCGGGCGATACTTATCATTTCGTCCAATTGAGCAGGTCGGCGGATATCTTTTTGAGAAATTTTGTAGCGGATGCTAAATGGCAATTTTCCCCAACTCAAGTTATAAAAAGCCCTTGTATGATTTGTAAATCTGTCTATATCTACCTGCACAAAATCCGGCTCACCATTAAAGCAAAAAAATTTATAATCATAAATGTCGAACTCTAATAGCTGTTCACAAATGATTAGCGGAGGGATATTTTTATATTGTTTTTCGCGTGATAAGTAATAAGCATTGTACGACAACCATTTTTGAAAAAGCCTGTCGACTTTTTTCTTATCATAAGTTGCTTTGTTCTTGCAGATATAATTCCAGCCGGAACCGTGATTGGTTTTTAAAATAAAACTCTGGGGTAACTTTTCTAAAAGAATATCATTGGGAGTATCATATACTCCAAGAAGGGGCACGAGGTATTTTTCACCAATGCTCTCCCGAATATATTCCCTAACTAAATATTTGTCTGCCAATAGTGTGTGTGCGTCTTTTAACGGTAAAGATTTTAAATAGTTAAGTTTTTCATTAAAAGTTTTAGGATTTTTTAAATCCAAAAAATAATATT
>JBDSPQ010000334.1:0-3384 GCA_039930305.1 Ginsengibacter sp.
AAATGTAAGCTTGCAGCCATGCAGGCTTTTTTTATGGAAAAATATTTACAGGTACATATTATCACTAAATCTCCTGAGCGGGTTGATATCATTACGGCAGAATTAGGTGATGGTGATTTTTACGCCTTTGAGGAAATAGAAAATGGGCTGATTGCTTATATAAAGTCAGAAGATTTTAATGGAGAAATGTTGACAAGATGCCTGCTCAATGATGAAGTATATACCGCCAAACCTATTGAAAATAAAAATTGGAATGAGGACTGGGAGACTTCATTTCAGCCCGTGGAGGTGGATTCCTTTGCAGGTATTCGGGCCCACTTTCATGGTCCGCTAAAGGAAGTGAAAAATGAGATAGTCATTACTCCAAAAATGAGTTTTGGTACCGGCCATCATGCTACTACTTATCTCATGGTCAAAGCGATGGAAACTCTTCCTTTTAGAAACGCGTCGGTACTTGATTTTGGCACGGGAACGGGCGTGCTGGCTATTTTATCTGAAATGCTCGGTGCGGCAGCCGTCCTCGCTATCGACAATGACGAATGGAGCATTCGTAACGCCCGGGAAAATATTATAGCCAATAAGTGCAAAAATATTTTGGTAGAGCAGAGGAGTTCTATTAAAGGAATTCCTCCGAAAGATATCATCCTTGCTAATATTAATTTGAATGTATTGATCAAAAATACTGTTGAACTGGCCGCAATTTGTAATAAAGATTCTACTCTATTAGTAAGCGGCTTTTTTGTTTCTGATAAAGACACAATAAATAGTGCCTTTTTCGCGTATGGATTTCAGGAAATAATGTCTTCGGAGAGACACGGATGGCAGGCAAGTTGCTTTAAAAAGATCAGTTAATTTGATAAATAAATATAAAATGACGGGAATAAATTTATATTATATTTGTCACTCGCCCATTCCAGATCAGATATGAAAGAACTTTTATTAATCGTGACGGCTTATCTCATTGGTTCAGTACCTACTGCATTGTTGGTGAGCAAGTCATTTTTTAATATAGATATTAGGGAATACGGAAGCGGGAATATGGGCGCTACCAATACCTTTCGCGTATTGGGTTCAAAATTTGGAACGATCGTAATGGCTGGCGACATGCTTAAGGGAATACTGGCGGTGGCATTATACAATCTTTTGCCTTACTATTTAACGAACGAACTTGACAGAACGAATCTAATGATCGGTCTGGGTATGGCTGCTGTTGCCGGGCATATATATCCGATCTGGGCTCAGTTTAGGGGTGGTAAGGGAGTGGCCACGTTATTTGGAATGTTGTTGGCCATCCAACCCATAGTTGCTGTAAGTTGCGTGGGTGTTTTTCTTTTTGTCTTATTTATTACGAGATATGTGTCTTTAAGTTCTATCCTTGCTGGTCTCGCCCTGCCGGTTTGCGTACTCTGGATTTATAATGAGAAAGAAGTGTTCTACCGCGTCTTTGCCGTTGCAGTGGCAGCTTTGGTAATATTGACTCATCAAAAAAATATAAGCCGGCTGTTGAAAGGCAGTGAAAGCCGTGTCCCTATTCTGAAATATCGTGACCGAAAAAAAATAAGAAGGAAAGATATAGACAATTAATTTCCCTAAGTTGATTTAACTTCTTTATACCGGGCGTTCTGCCCACTCATTTCTTTTGGCTTATCCTTCACAAGTGGCCCATTAAACTTGGTACGCCAATTGTTCATCTTAGTATCTGATTGTTAATCTTCCACCGTAAATTATTATAAAAATGAAAAACTTTTTTATTATTCTCTTTAGCTTTTCAATGGTCGTAACCGGCTGCACGACTAATGCAATAACAGGTCGTAGCCAGCTGTCCTTGATTTCTGAATCAACCTTGCAGCAGGAAGCCGTATCACAGTATCAATCTTTCCTTTCGCAAAACCCTGTCGTAGGCTCATCTGGAAGTAAGGATGCGGAAATGGTTAAACGGGTGGGGAGCAGGATTGCCGCAGCAATAACTAAGTATTACAGTGAAAAAGGACTTCAAAACGAGATAGCCGGATATAAATGGGAATTTAATTTGGTGAATAATAAAGAAGTAAACGCATGGTGCATGCCGGGGGGGAAAGTAGTTGTTTATACCGGGCTCTTGCCCGTAGCGCAAAACGAAGCAGCACTTGCCATAGTAATGGGCCACGAAATTACGCATGCTGTTGCCCATCATGGACAGGAAAGGATTAGCCAGGCAATGGTAGCTCAGGGACTTGGTGTAGCAGGAGATCTTTTCACTTCCGGAAATGCACAAGCCAATAACATTTTCCGCAGTGTGTACGCACCTGGAGCACAGATTGGCGTATTACTTCCAAATTCAAGAAACCAGGAATATGAAGCAGATCATTTTGGATTAATTTTCGCGGCTATGGCCGGCTATAATCCGAGAGAAGCTATTCCTTTTTGGACGCGTATGGCTAATATGAAGCAAGGCGGTGCGCAACCTCCTGAGATATTAAGCAGTCACCCAATGGACTCAAAGCGAATCAACCAATTGCAAAAGTATATGCCCGAGGCTTTGAAATATTATAAGCCTGTGAATTCTAAATAATAAGCCACACAAAAAAAAGTCTAAGAAAATGCCTTGTATGCCAATACGAGGTTTTTAATTGGTTTTAAGCAATAGTTTAAGTAATTTTGCAGCTGTCTTGCCACATTCCTTACTACATATTCTATAATAATTGATTGCTGGAAAAATGGCGCGCTGTAGACTTATTTTTTAATCTTAAAATATTGCTCCGCTTATGTCTCAAACTTTGTTTGAAAAATTGCAATTAGAGGATGAAAAAAATCTCTTAATCCAAGGTCTTCCTTCAACTATTGAAAAGCAATTTTCAAAGCTTTCATTCTCCAAAAATGTTACGCCACTTCTCAAAACGAGAAAAATAGATTTTGCTTTGATCTTTGCTTTGAATTCCAAGCAATTGTATAAAATACTCTCGGAAGTTTGTCCCGCTTTGAACCCTGAAGGTAAATTATGGGTTGCGTATCCCAAGGCGACTTCTAAAATTACAAGTGATCTAAACAGGGATTGCACCTGGGAATTTCTTACTCAAAGAGGATTTGAATCAGGAGAAAAAGTAGGACTTGACTACGTGTGGAGTGCCCTACTTTTCACTAAAAACGATTGCCTTGAAGCTGAGTCTAAAACAGATTTAGTAAAGTCTTCAGGAAGAAAAGCACTTGCTTTATACTAAGGGAGAGTTTGTCGAATATTTAAAAGTCCGTAACAACGAAAATTTTATAGCCAAACGTCAAATTAAAGAACCGTTACTGTTGTGACAGAAGTGATGGTGGAGGTATTTGGAAGATCCTGACCCATTACTGTTACCGTACCAGCCGCTTTAGTTATTACATTGCTGGACTTAATGACACCAGATTTTA
>JBDSPQ010000335.1:0-3431 GCA_039930305.1 Ginsengibacter sp.
CGCTTGGCTATCCCCGCGAAGAAGTTGTTTATGGCGAAGGATACCTGAGTGCAAAATCCGGTTACTTTGGGGATACTTCATCTTACCAGGTAAGCATATCGGTAAACCCTGGTAATAGTGGTGGCCCTGTGGTAAACAGAAACGGTGAAATTATCGGCATCATCAGCAGCAAAGAAACCAATGCGGATGGGGTTGTTTTCGCGATAAAATCTAAGAATATTTATACCGCCATTAAAGATATCATTTCAAGCGATACCATAAAACTTCCGTCAGTTAATACTTTGAAGGGCCTTGACCGTGTCCAGCAAATTAAGAAGCTTGAGGATTTTGTTTACATGGTGAAGGGAAATTAAACTACATCAGTGTTTCATTTACACAAATGAACGTAGCATTAGTCCCATAATTTTTCCGGGTATTCTCCGTCATCTACAAGCTTGCGGATGCTGGCCTTTACATCAGGAGCATCTTCTTTATAGGTAACGCCAAACCACTGGGCAGAAGTAGTAATTACTTTTATTTTACATCCGGGTTGCTGAATAAATGAATCCCCGATAATAGGTATGAAAAACTCTGCCTTTGGATTGTCGGCATTTTCTTCAAGAAACCGCCCGAATAATTCCTGTATAAAAGGAAAGACTGAAGGATCAAATCCCCAGAAGTTCATGCTCACTGGCGTATCTGCCGCCAGCGGATATTTTGATTCACCGGCTTCGTAAATGATCTGGTCACCATCGCGGTAAACTTTTACCCGCTCCACTATGCTCACGAGATTATCAAAATCATCTACTTCGCACACGCCGCGGCTTACGGTACCATTTTCAGATAAAGTTTTGGACAGCTGGTAACCGATAATACAATGCGTTTTCTCATTCACGGTTTCGGTTAGGAATTTATTTGCTTTTTCAAACGCGTCTTTTCCATAAAAATCATCCGCATTGATGACGGCAAAAGGCTCTTGAATCGCATCCTTTGCGCAAAGCACAGCATGCGATGTGCCCCACGGCTTCGTTCTCTCCACTTTCATTTCGAAACCGTCTGTGCAAGAATCCATCTCCTGCATGACATATTCAGTCTCTATTTTACCTTTAAGTTTGGATTCGAAACCATTTCTGAAAGCTTCTGCAAAATCCTGGCGGATCACGAAAACCACTTTTCCAAAACCGCTACGTATGGCATCATAGATAGAATAATCAATAATCGTTTCCCCAGACGGACCAAATTCATCCATTTGCTTAATGCCGCCATAACGGCTTCCCATACCTGCTGCAAGAATTAATAAGGTCGGTTTCATTTGTAAGTTTAATTTTTATAGGTTTGGTTAAAATAAATTTTTGCGAAAATAAGCAAGAATTTTTAAGCTGCTAATATTCGCTTATGAACGGAAATAATGAGTTCTTAACAACGCTGCCCCCTATTCAATTATTGAGCGACCAATTGTATAATTCAAAAAGAATTCGCGTTTCGATGTTAAGGCTTGACCTCGTGCACCCTGTTCTCTCAGGTAATAAAATTTTTAAACTGCATTACTTCCTCAAAGATGCCAAAACTTCCATTGAGAAAAAAGTGATCACTTTTGGAGGTGCTTATTCTAACCACCTTGCTGCTGCAGCCTTTGCTTGCGGGGAAGAGAACCTCGAAGCTATCGGGATCGTACGGGGAGAGAAGCCCAAAACGTTATCCCATACGTTGAAGTATTGCCTCCAACATGGAATGAAGTTGGAATTTATAAGTCGTGACGCTTTTAAGAAAATTCATTCCGTTGAGTTTGCCCGGAACCTCATTTCAACGCATGGCTTCCACACGCTGATTCCTGAAGGCGGCTTTTCAATTGCAGGAGCTAAAGGAGCAGCACACATCCTGGAACTATCGGACCTTACAGCATTTACCCATATTTGCTGCCCGGTAGGTACTGCAACAACTTTAGCGGGCCTGATCTATAACTGTAAACAGGAAACTATTATCCAGGGATTTAGTGTACTGAAAAACATGAGCGATATCGAACAGAGGCTGAAAATATTGGAAATACCTTCAGGGAAAAAATATTCTATCGTCCACGACTATCATTTCGGGGGCTATGCAAAAAAAAGCGGCGAACTGATCAATTTTATAAATCTCTTTTACAAGGGCAATAAAATTCCACTTGATTTTGTTTATACTGGTAAAATGATGTTTGGAGTGAATGACCATGCGCGGAAAAATCTTTATCCAGCAGGGGCTAATATTTTATGCATACATACAGGAGGCTTACAGGGAAATCATTCACTGCCGGCAGAAACGTTCATTTTTTAGTTTCAATTAACAAGCCACTATATTTGCCTTCCCAAAAATTAAATAGCTTCATCGTCCTATGCAGAAATCAGTATTTGTCGTTTTTCTCCTCCTGATATTGCAACAAACTGCGCTGGCACAGGATACGCTGCCCAAAATAACTGTCACCCAAATAAGCAATAAAGTCCTCATATCCTGGACCAATCCATATTCCACGATAACCAATATTGCCATACAGCGTTCTTACGATAGCCTCAGATATTTCAAAAC
This sequence comes from Ginsengibacter sp., assembly GCA_039930305.1. GTDB lineage: Bacteria > Bacteroidota > Bacteroidia > Chitinophagales > Chitinophagaceae > Ginsengibacter. Next base: position 2,539 of record JBDSPQ010000335.1, read on the forward strand.
GATTGGAACTGTACTCAATGTAAAAGCGCAATCCAATGGCTTTATAGATGCAAAGGAATTTCTTCCGGCACAATATTACCGGCTTTTTATTTCATTCGAAGGAGGCACGTATATTTTTACAGGATCACACCGGCCGGGTATAGATACGCTGCGGGCCATACCTGCTGAAGTGCAGAACGATAAGCCGGTACAAACATGGTTTGTGCCATCCAGGAACGTTTATACCGGTAAGGACAATAATGTCATCATATCCCTGCCGGACGCAGAGAGAAAGAAATATTCTATAAAATTTTTTGAGGATGACAACACTTTCCTATTTGAGATAAGAAAAGTCCCTGCTAATTATATTACGTTAGATAAAGTCAATTTTGTTCATTCCGGCCTGTTCAGGTTCGAATTGTTTACCAACGGCATCATCATCGAAAGACATAAAATCTATATTCCAAAAGATGGCAAACCTATTCCGCCCCTTGATGTTGATGGGAATGAATTGAGATAGTTTTTACATTAAATACTTTTTCGAAGTTGATTAATAGTTTTTGTTTCACCTCCTCAAAATCAACCTTATACCCGAGTTCTTTTTCTATCGATGTTACCTTTTTATTAACGATGCCGCACGGAATAATATTTTCAAAATAGCTTAAATCTGTATTGACGTTGAGGGCAAACCCGTGCATGGTGATCCACCGGCTGCAGCGAATACCCATTGCGCAAATTTTGCGTTCAGAACCTGGTTTATTAGTATCAATCCAAACGCCCGTTTCGCCACTACTTCTTTCTCCTTTAATTCCGTAGGCTGCAATCGTCAGGATGATTACTTCTTCGAGGCTCCGAAGGTACTTTCCAATATCAGTATAAAATTTTTCAAGATCGAATATCGGGTATCCCACTAA
>JBDSPQ010000336.1:0-2710 GCA_039930305.1 Ginsengibacter sp.
GTTACAATGTCTTCCCGTATAGCCGGACCTGTTTGCATGTCAAATGGAGAGAAATGATTGGTTTTATAGTTAACCTCGTTGATCAATGGCAAGAGTACCGAAAAATCTATTTTTTCTTTTTCGCAGAAAACTTCACCCATTGCCAAAAGGTGATTGCTGAAATTTCCAACGAATACCGCGGCAACATGGTACTTCAGTCTTTCGCTGTCTGAACAAATAAATACTTTGTCAGAAAGGCTTCTGGCAAATGCCATTAGCTCATGCTGGGTTTCCTTATTATTTCCATTTATAAGAAAAGGAATTTCCGGAATATGATCTTCAGAGTTTTTTGTAAGTGTTTGCAATGGATAGAGAACGCCGTAAGTGGAGGTGCAATCCTTAAGCGTTTCCATAGGAATAGAGCCACCAGTGTGAACAACAAATTTGCCTTTCAGGCCTTTTAATTTTCCTATAGATTCCAGGGCCTGGTCCGTTAGAGCGGCTATGTATATATCGGCCTGCGGGTAATTTTCATCCGATAATGTTCCTGCTTCCGCGTTATATTTCTCTGCAAGTTCTTTAGCATTTACGATATTTCGGCTGGCAACCTGCACAATTTCATGGCCAGCTCTATCAATCACTGCGCATAAGACCGTTGCAACATTCCCGGCCCCCAAAATTACCACCTTCATTATTTTCTATTTTTTTAACAGGGAAATTTCAGCAATCAAATTATAATTGCAATGCACACTTCTACGTGTTTGGCCCTGCGATTACGATAAAATTTTTAAACTCAGATTGTAAGGATAAAGAGATTGTTTAATAGTTTAATGTGGGGATATTACGAAGATAGTCTGCATAAAGTAAACTACCAATAAAGGGGGTAAGCTGGTTTTTTCAGCTTTTAAGTTAATATTGCACGGTGCTGACTGAAGCAAGTTGACTATTTTATTTCGCGTTGAAGAATAAAAGGAGAATATCTTATGGCTAAAAATTTATTAATTGTTGAGTCACCTGCGAAAGCAAAAACTATTGAGAAAATCCTTGGAAGTGACTTTGAGGTGAAGAGTTGTTACGGGCATATCCGCGATCTTGAAAAAGATGATATGGGAATTGATGTAAATAATCACTTCGCACCAAGATACAAAGTGCCTGACGACAAAGCCAAAGTGGTAAAGGAATTGAAACAACTGGCGCGGAAAGCTGATGAAGTATGGCTGGCATCGGATGAGGATCGTGAAGGGGAAAGCATAAGCTGGCATCTTGCTGAAGTACTTGGGCTGGATGTGAAAACTACCAAACGCATCGTGTTTCACGAGATCACCAAACCGGCAATACAAAATGCGGTGGCAAATCCAAGGCTCATAAATATGGACCTGGTAAATTCACAGCAGGCAAGAAGAATCCTTGACAGGCTAGTTGGCTTTGAACTTTCGCCGGTCTTATGGAGAAAAATAGGTATGCAGGGAGGGCTAAGTGCCGGTCGTGTGCAGAGTGTAGCCGTAAAATTGATCGCTGAAAAGGAAAGAGAAATCAACCAGTTTGTTTCTACAAGCAGTTTCAAAATAGAAGCCACCCTGGCCGCTAGTGCAGACGGAAAAATGATCCCTTTCAAAGCGGAAGATGGCAAGCAACGAACCGTGGAAGATGCGGAAGAAATTTTAAATAAATGCAAAGGCGCTGCATACACTGTAAAAGATATCGTGGTAAAACCGGGCAAAAGATCTCCGGCCGCTCCTTTTACAACATCTACCCTTCAACAGGAGGCAAGCCGCAAGCTTGGATACGGCGTAAGTAAAACAATGCTTCTGGCCCAAAAACTTTACGAGAGTGGAAAGATCACTTATATGCGAACTGATAGCCTGAACCTTAGCAAAACGGCTAAAGATGAGATACAGGCAGCTATCTCAAAAAATTTCGGAGATAAATATCTGCAGATAAGACATTACAAAAATAAAAATGAAAACGCTCAGGAAGCCCATGAGGCCATCAGGCCAACCGAAATGTCGGTAAATACTATTAATGATCCTGATACCGGGCGGCTTTACGACCTCATCTGGAAACGGACAATTGCCAGCCAGATGAGCGATGCGGTTTTGGAAAAAACCACCGCGAAGATCGCGATCAGTACCATTGAAGATGAGCTCACTGCCAGTGGAGAGGTGCTGAAATTTGATGGTTTTTTGAAAGTATATTTTGAATCGAACGATGATGACGAAGCAGACGGACAGCCTTTTGGCGGAGAAAGCCGCCTGCCACCGCTTACCCCCGGCCAGCCGCTGGTTTTTGAAAGAATGACAGCCACGGAAAAGTTTACCCGCCCCTCTGCAAGATATACAGAAGCTTCACTTGTGAAAAAACTGGAAGAGCTGGGTATAGGAAGACCGAGTACATATGCCCCGACCATAAGTACTATCGTGAAAAGAAATTATGTTGAGAAACGGGATAAAGAAGGGGTGAAACGTGATGTAAGGATATTACAACTGAAAAATGATATTGTCGAAAAAACAGTCATACAGGAAAATACCGGGGCGGAAAAATCAAAATTATTTCCAACAGATCTTGGGCTTGTAGTCACAGATTTTCTAAATCTTCACTTTGATACGGTAATGGATTATTCTTTTACAGCAAATATCGAAGAAGAATTTGATGAAATTGCGGAGGGACGGCAACTCTGGAGTACTATGGTTGGTAAGTTCTATAAACCGTTTCACGAAAATGTAGAACATAC
>JBDSPQ010000337.1:0-3224 GCA_039930305.1 Ginsengibacter sp.
TCTCAAATATGCCAGTAGAGTATACAGACGCTAATTTCCAGGAAAAAGTTCTTGATTCAGACAAACTCACTATGATTGATTTTTGGGCTGAATGGTGTGGCCCTTGCCGTGCAATAGGTCCGGTGGTTGAAGAGTTGTCCAAAGAATACGACGGATCAGTAAACATTGGAAAAGTAAATGTGGATCAGAATCCCCAATTGAGCATCAATTATGGTATTACCAGCATTCCCGCCATATTATTTGTAAAAGACGGCAAAGTAGTCGACAAGTTGGTCGGAGCTCAGCCTAAATCTAATTTTGTAAAAAAGATTGAAGCATTAAAATAATTATTCTGTTCTATTAAGACTATTGCCCGGTTCCCAAAGAGCCGGGCTTTTTTCTGCTTAAAATCCTGATTTGAAAAGTTGCTTTGTGACTTTATTCAGGTATCGCAGTTGGTGAAGCAGCAGGTGGGGAAATGATCATGGGATCATGTTTATATTTAAAAACGATGGGAAATAAAATACCTAACACCAACGCATAGCCGGCAAATGTAAACCAGGTACTTCTCCAGTCAGTAATTCCGTTTACTGTAAAATGGTCCACCACCATTCCGCTAAAAAGGCCGCCGAGGTAAGCTCCCACTCCATTGGTCATTACCATAAATAACCCCTGTGCACTGGCCCGTATTTTTATCCCGGCTTCTTTTTCCACAAACAAAGAACCTGATATATTAAAAAAATCAAAAGCCATCCCGTAAATGATCATGGATAAAACAAGCAGCCATAATCCGCTGCCGGGATCGCCGATGCCGAATAGTCCGAAACGGAAAACCCAGGCAAAGATGCTGATCAACATGACGGTTTTGATCCCAAATTTTCTAAGGAAAAATGGTATTGCCAGAATGAATAATGTTTCAGATATCTGTGAAATCGAAATTAGAATATTGGAATGCTTAACACCAAAAGTGTCTTTATAAGCATCGATTTTTCCAAAGTCATCTAAAAATGGCTTGCCGAAAGCATTGGTAATTTGGAGCGCCGCCCCCAATAGCATCGCAAACAGGAAAAAGATGGCCATCTTCCTCTTTTTGAAAAGCACAAAAGCATCCAATCCGAAAGCTGAGATCCATGAAGCGTCCGTAGAGGTCTTTGCAGGCTTACAGGCCGGCATTGAGAAACTATAAAGTGCCAGGCATAACGCTGATACCCCACTTACCATAAATTGATTGGGCGACAAGGTCCAGTTGAACAAATCTACTACCCACACCGCCACTATAAAGCCGACAGTTCCCCATACGCGGATGGGCGGAAAAACTTTTACAATATCAAGTTCGTTATTGTCCAGTGTGATGTAAGACACTGTGTTGTTCAGGGCAATGGTTGGCATGAAAAACATGGCATTAAAAAGCATAACCCAATACATTGACGTAGGATCCTCCACCCTTGCGGCCCAAAATAATAATCCTGCTCCCACTATATGGCAAATACCTAAAACTCTTTCTGCATTCACCCACCGGTCGGCTATAATGCCCATCAATGCGGGCATAAAGAGGGAAGCTATGCCCATGGTGCCATACGTGAGACCAATTTGCGATCCCGTGGCATTCAGTTCGCTGAACATATAGCCGCCTAAAGAAATAAGCCACGCACCCCATACAAAAAATTCCAGGAAGTTCATTACAATGAGACGCAGCCTGATATTCATAATTTAGGCCCCCTTTTTTATGAAAGATAATGTGCAATGTACATTTGAGCCTTCAAGATAAAAATTAAATATCATCCCGGCTCCTTCGTTTATCTTTTAGGTTCAGGCGATAATCACGAAAGGTAGCCGCTTTGAAATCTGTACTTATGAATAATTAGATTTTTCATAATGATTGTTGTTTTTTTAATTAGCATAATCTTTACAGCCTGTTTTTAAGAGTGAACACAGGAACGAAGTCAAAGAAAAAATCATAATTTTAGCAATTAAACTAATTCGTATTCGTTCGAGATAAACAAATCCCTACAAAATATACTTGCTTGAAAACCCAATGTGCAAAAACCCTGAAGTTCATTTTCATTTTACAGTTTTTTTTTACTTTTCCAATTGTCATCTTTTCGCAAAAAACAAATGCAGAGGAATTCAATTTTGTGACCCTTTCGCACACGCCTTCAAAACAACTTTCCCGCATTAATAATGAGCCTGAGGCAGATGGCGGCTGGCGGCCTTTTCATGATATGCCGATTCCAGCCGGAGCAACTATTTTGCGCCAGCAGGAAATTCCTTCACTAACGCCAACTATAGAATCGCCCTCACCGGTTCCCGCACGGGATTTCCTGGCATATATTGATCCATTACAAACTATTCCTCCCGATCCTCATGGCGCGGTAGGTCTGAACCATGTAGTAACTGCATCCAACGATTCCATTTTGGTACATACTAAAACCGGTGTCGTTATCAGCCGCATGAGCTTCGCTACCTTTTTTGATAATACTACCATATCTGATCCTTATATGCAGTACGATCCCTACCTCGACAGGTATTGGGTAAGCGGGATCTCTTCTGAAACTACTAACAAGGTGTTCATAGCAGTTTCCAGGAACGGAGATCCTTCGGGAAACTGGTTCAGGTTTAGTTTTACACCTGCTTCAGCGGACGGCCCGATATTAATGGATCACCCGTATCTCGGGTTTGATAACAAACTACTGGTAATCGGGGGAAGGAAATTCCCAGGTGCCGCATCTTTCACCGGAACAATATTATTTTGTTTTGACAAGGCAAACCTGGCTGCAGGAAATGCTATTTCTTTTGGAACAAATGCCCAAACAATAGAAAAGTCTCCGACAGATGGCGATGCGCCTTGCCCGGTTACAGCATACGGCCTTTCGTCAATACCGGCTCCCGCATTTTATATCGTCCAAAACTGGAGCGGCGGCGCTTCCTCCATCAGGTTATCAATGATCACAGGCGATATCCCCAACCTCAGCTGGAATACGGGTGCGGCCGCCTATGCTTCAGGTGGATCGCCCTGGGCCGATGATAACCTCGGCAATCTCGCATCACAGGTAGATGAATCAAGAAAAGTTGCCGTCAATGATGCACGTATCAGTTCTGCAGTTATGTTGAATGGAAAAATTTGGTGTGCCCATCATATTGGTTTACCGGCAGGGGCGCCTGATCATACAGCCGTGCAATGGTGGCAATTGTCTGCCCTGGGCGAGGTGCTTCAGCGCGCCCGCATTGATGATCCTACTGGAAAG
>JBDSPQ010000338.1:0-4947 GCA_039930305.1 Ginsengibacter sp.
AATGCAAATAAGTGAACATAACGGGATACTCTCTTTTTCTAATGTCAACTCCGGCTATTTGATAAAAGATAAATACAATTATATTAAAGGATTTGAAATTGCCGGCGCGGATAAAATATTTCATTATGCCCAGGCAACTATTGAAAATAATAAAGTGATTGTTCATTCAGATTCTGTCACTACACCCACGGCCGTCCGCTATGGCTGGGCCGATGATGCGCCTGAGGCAAATTTGTATAATAGAGATGGATTTCCTACGGCTCCTTTTCGTACAGATAATTGGGAGCCGCTTACGGCAGGAAATAAGTATAAAATTGAATGATAAGTATTGTTGTTTTTATCATAAAACTTGATAAGATATTTATACCGCTCTTCGAGCTGTTCTGTTACTTTTAGATGCACATTTTATAAACCTGATTTATTTCATTGAAGGCATTGCTTGTAATATGTTTTTTCATCAACATAGATAGTTAGGTAGTTATTTAATCGTAGGCAATTGTGTGCCTGCATCTGCCTACATGTTGGCATCAAATTCATTATAAAATCAACTTCATTATAAAAACAAATGTAAATATGAATACAATTGATAAGAACAAACTTTTCGTAGCGAGTTGTCTTGCTTTATTGGTTACGGCACTATCGTTTGGTATACGGGCCGGTATACTTAACCAGTTGGGTATCGACTTTAATTTAACGACAGCCGAACTTGGTTCCATCACTGCCACGGCTTTTTGGGGATTTCCCTTAGCCATCATCATTGGCGGAATGGTGGTAGATATAATCGGGATGAAAAATTTGGTGATTGCAGCCTTCGTGTTTCATCTTGCAGGCATTCTGCTTACGGTTTTTGCCCAGGGGTTTTGGTCACTTTTTATTTCAACCTTATTAATTGGTATGGCCAATGGTACAGTGGAAGCAGCTTGTAATCCTTTGGTAACAGCTATTTACCCTGAAAATAAAACCACGAAGCTTAATCACTTTCATCTTTGGTTTCCCGGAGGTATCGTTATTGGTACCCTCATTGTTTTATTATTTAATACCGTTCATCTTGGTTGGAAATTCCAGGTAGGCATTATGATTATACCCACGGTTATTTATGGTTATTTATTTTCAAAACTCAAATTTCCGGTTACCGAAAGAGTTGCCTCTGGAATTTCTACCAGTGCTATGTACCGCTCCATAGTGTCGCCCCTTTTCTTATTTATGTTTGTTTGCATGATTGGTACAGCAATAACGGAATTATTTACCGGTCAGTGGATTGGTCTTTTATTAGCAAACGTTACCGAAAACTCTATCCTGATACTTACACTCACCACCGGCGTAATGGTTATAGGCAGAGCTTTTGCCGGTCCGATTGTTCATCGTTTTTCTCCGCAGGGATTGCTGCTTATTTCTGCTGTATTATCTGCAACCGGTCTTTATCTTTTAAGTACCGCCTCGGGCAGCCTGATATTTTTTGCGGCAATAATATTTGGAATGGGAGTCTGCTATTTTTGGCCTACTATGCTTGGCTTCGTCTCTGAAAACATTCCCCAATCCGGCGCCCTCGGGTTGAATGTAATGGGCGGTATTGGCATGTTTGCTGTTTCTGTATATACTTTATTCATGGGAAAATTCTATGATAATTTAGTGATCAATAAACTACCTGCAGGGCCTACCCTTGACAACTATACCCAGGCTCCGCCCGGGTCAGAAATGGCAATTGTTCTGTACAATGCTAAGAGTGCGGCAGGGCCTGAAGTATTGCAAGCCACTTTAATTATACCGATAATCCTTATTGTCGCTTTCACGGGGCTGGTAATCTACACCCGTACAAAGAATAAAACTGGCCAGGGTGCTACTTCAATGAAAGATTTAAATTTAGAAAATTCTGGCCTGTAACGATTTTAAAACAACTTACACGAGATATCCACCCGCCTGGCTTTCTTAGTCAATCAATAACCAGCATATAAATGAAAAGAATTTTATTCCCTGTTATCATTTTCCTCTTCGCTGCCTCAGCCTCAGCACAAGACCCGCAAAACATAGCACCGGTAACAGAAGTATGGAATCCGAAAGTGCGAGTAGTAGATGCCGGCAAAACAGATGCATTACCGCCCTCTGATGCCATTGTTTTATTTGATGGAAAAAATACTTCGGCCTGGAAGGCGCAGGATGGTGGACATATGAAATGGAAAGTAAGTGACGGGATCCTGACTGTTACCGAAGGCTCAGGGTTTATCATTACAAAACAAGGTTTTGGTGATTGCCGGTTGCACATTGAATGGCGCACCCCTGCAGAAGTGAAATACAGCGGCCAAAACCGCGGCAATAGTGGTATATTGTTGATGGGAAAGTATGAATTGCAGGTTCTTGATTCTTATGTTAATCCAACTTACTCGAACGGCCAGGCCGGCAGCATGTATAAGCAACTAATTCCTTTGGTAAACTCCAGTCGTAAGCCTGGTGAGTGGCAAACATACGATGTGGTATTTATTGCGCCGATATTTAATAAAGACAGCCTGGTGAAAAGTCCTGCTACTGTCACCATTTTTCATAATGGTGTGCTAGTACAAAATCACGGAACATTGTTTGGCACAACAGAATACCTTGGTATAGGGTCGTATCATATGCATAGTGATAAGGAACCATTATTGTTACAAAATCATGGCAGTCCTGTAAGCTATCGTAATATTTGGATAAGAGAATTGTGAAAGTACTATATAGTAAAAGGAATTTAATTTCTTTGGGAAGCAATTACATCTTTAAAAGAAAAGTATTCGTTTCAGTCAAATACATCGATCGCAGATGATTAGCATTTGAATAAGATATTTCATAAGCCAAAAAGTTTTTTATTCTACCAGGCAATAATGTGCTTGGTAATTGTCATTTTATCTTTCCCCACCATCGCAATAGCGCAACGTATAATTCCTTTATATCCTAATAATATTCCGGGAGCTCTCATATCGCCGGATGAGGAATCAGGTGATATAGATGCAGTTAAAAATGTATCAAGGCCTACTCTTACTATATTTCTGCCAAAGGAGAAGATGCCTGGCCGTGCCGCAGTTATCATATGCCCGGGTGGTGGATATGGCAGTTTGTTGATGGACCGTGAGGGCTATAGAATTGCGAGGCTATTTGCAGATGTGGGTGTAGTAGGTTTCGTTTTAAAATATCGTTTGCCAGATGAAAGAATTATGAGAAACCAAACCACCGGGCCATTACAGGATGCGCAACAGGCAATAAAAATGGTGCGCATGTTGGCTGCGAAAAATGACATTGACCCAAATAAAATTGGCATCATGGGCTTTTCTGCAGGCGGCCACCTTGCGTCTACGGCTGGCACACATTTTCAGCACAGCTATATTGAAAATAAAGACAGTGTAAGCTTGCGGCCGGATTTTATGATTCTGGTGTACCCGGTAATCAGCTTTATGAAAGGGCTTGTCCATGAAGGTTCCATGCACAACGTCCTTGGTAGACACCCCTCTCCTAAACTCATTAAGGAATTTTCAAATGAGCTGCAAGTGACCTCGCATACGCCAACTGCCTTTATGGTGCATGCTGCTGATGACAGGTGGGTGCCCGCCGGTAACAGCATAAAATTTTATGAGGCATTAAGAAAAAATAATGTGCCGGCAGAGTTGCATATATACGCTAAAGGCGAACATGGTTTTGCTCAATATCCTTCCCTTGATGAATGGATGGGGCGTTGCAAAGCCTGGATGCGTATTAATAATTATATACATGATTAGATTTATGGCTTAATGGATATTAATGCGGAGGCTAACAATTTTTTATAGCAGAAATGGAAACACTTAAATTTCTCTCAAAGGAAACCAAATTTCAAAAGCGACTTGATTTTGTAAAAATTAAAATTCAAGCTTCGCAACAGAAAATTTGTGCATAGTAAATCAAATATTTTTGAATGCAAGCAGCTTTTTTCCCCGTTTCGAGGTCTATTTATCTACGATTGCGCATCATAAATAATATGAACAATATCCCCATAATATTATTTAAATTTTACTTGTAAATGTAGTACCTGATGTGTTTTGTTAAATCAAAAAATATAAAAATTAATTAAATACCGGCGGCTATCATCAGTACAAATTAACTGGGTAATATGAGGCTTTTTGAAACCAAAATCACTCCGTTCATCAACAATTTCCTGCACATAGAAAGAAGGGAACAGGCTTACTTTTATTCGCCATATCACGGACAGCCTTCTTTTCATTTTCATCCGGAACTAGAGTTAAACTTTATACAGGAAGGTTATGGAAAAAGAATAATTGGCAATAAAGTGACCGACTATTTGCCGGGTGATATGGTTTTTATAGGCTCTGGTGTTCCTCATATCTACCTGAGTGATCCGGCATATTATAAAGAAGATTCAAAAATGCTTTCTAAATCTATTGTTGCTTATATCCATCCTTTGCTTTTCGAACCGATGATCAACAATATAAAAGAATTTGAAGGCATTAAGGAAATGATACAACAGTCGTACCGGGGCATAAGCATCTATGGCGAAACAAAAAAAGTTATCGGGGAAAAATTAGTATGCCTTTCTTCCAAGACGGGCTTTGAAACGATAGAAGGATTATTACATATCTTATACCTGATATCAGCGTCATCAGAAAGGAGTTATATTCTCAGTGATAATACTGCCCGCACACGTGGAACTCCGGATCGCATTAATGATGTGATCGAATTTATAACTGGAAATCTCCACGAGCAAATTTCCTTAGAGCAAGTTGCTAATGTTGCATGTCTTACTGTGCCGTCGTTTTGCCGTTTCTTTAAGAAACGTACCAAGATGACTTTTTTTCAATACCTGGCTAAAGTGCGTATAGCCCACGCTTGCAAGCTTCTTATTGAAATCGATAAGTCAGTATCTTATATTGGTAGCATGTGTGGCTATAATTCCGATTCTCATTTTTGTAAAGTATTTAAAGATCATATGGAACA
>JBDSPQ010000339.1:0-11885 GCA_039930305.1 Ginsengibacter sp.
ACAGAGATAATGTATAATTTACAGTTGCAGGTATAAACGTGGCCGTGAGCGACTTACTTAAATTCATCACCACTGTGAGGGGATTTGAAGCGGAAGTAGTATCGCCCGTCCATCCTGTAAATCCCTGGTCTGTTGCAGGCTGGGCAGAAAGGGTAATGTTAGTACCGGGAAGATAGCTTGCCTGATCCGGGGATTTAGTAACAGATCCATTTCCATTTGTGATTACTGAAAGTGAATACGCTGAAGAAGTCACGATGATATTTACACAAAATGAGGTCCCGCTAAAAGCCGGCGTATTGCTGCCTGGAGTTGCCGTAATAGTTGCCGTATAACTGCCATCCGCTAATCCCGATGTATTAACTGTGACTTCGATTTCTGCGCCTTGCTTATTCACAGCACCAGCGGCATTTTTGCTAATGGTAACCCAAGGCATATTAGAAGCCAAAGTATACGACACACCGCCTTCTATTGAATAAAGCCAATTCTTCAAAACGGCGATATTGCCACCTGGAAGAGTTTTATTAAGACAAGTTCCCACAAAGCCAAGTTTGTAAGGGATGCTACGGGTGACAGTAGCGATGTAAGTCTCTTTTTTTTCATCTTCTATAGATAGGACTGAACCGTGAGATATGATAAACTGGTTGTTTAAATATTTTGCCGACATGCCCAGATAATTATAGGGTAGGTTATATGGAGGTTTAGACCATACACCCGCGCCTCCGTTGGCAGCCGGATCGAAGAGCAGTGGCACGTTATATCCGTTTCCTGAAGCATTCTGTCCTCCAAAGATATATATCTTGCCATCCATGGCAAATGTGGCCCCTTCCGCATGAGATCTTGGCGCCAACATATCATTTAATCTCGTCCAAACATTAGTTACGGGATCATATGTTTGTACATATGAAACTTCTTTTCCGCCACCACAGTCATGCCCGACCTGGCCTCCGATAGCATAGATCAATCCATTTAGTACTGTGGCATTCAGATGATTTCTGCCAAACGGCATTGGGGCAAGGTCATTCTTCCATTTGTTATTTACAGGATCGACAGCCCATTCATCTACCTCGAGGGTAAGATGGTATTTATTTTGATCACCATTACAAAAGGTATCAACTAATCCTCCAAAAATATGAATGGTTCTCCCCAGCAAGACGGCACCGCCGGCCGCCCATCGCAATGGTGCGCCGGTAGCGGGATCTTCTAACCTGGGACCATCAGACCATTGATTGTTGGTAATATCATATATTAAAACCTGGCTTGTAACGAGACCCCGGTTGTCTGTAGCCCTGCCGCCAATAAGCCATGCTTTATCATCGACCAGCACGGTTCCCATATGCGTAACCCGCCTGTTCAAAGGAAAAGAGTCAATAAAACTCCATTGATCCAGTACCGGATTGTACACTTCATTGCTGGAGTCTATTTCAGGGTGTTCACCAAACCCGCCGAATATGTATACTTTCCCGTTATAAATAACGCTGCTGCATTCACCTCTCTTACGCAAGCCATCGGCTTTCCTTGTCCATTGAGCATATGACGCATCTGAGAAACAAGTTATTACTGCGATAGAGAATAGCAGTTTAAAAAAATAAGGGATGAAATTCTGGGACGTTATCTTTTTGTAAATTTTTTTCATTTTACTTGGGTGCTAATGTTTTAAACTATAGATAGGTATAGTTTTCTTTAAAATGTCAGTTATGGAAAAAATGGATAAATGCTCTTCGATCGTTGACTAAACCATAACAGGATATAATCAACGAAGATTATTAAACAAGGGATTTCGACTAGGAATAATGGGCTCGGAACGAATTAATTAAAAATCAGAAAGTTATTCGAAGATTGGGATAGGTTTTTCCAGGATTTTGCACCGCTAAATTAACTCATTTAAATTAAAATCAAAACAATGGTGGCGCTATTTTTTAATTCGGAGAGTTTACTTAATTCTTAAGCTCAATAAAGTAATCTATCATCTTTAGGGTAATGAGATTGAATTAAATAATATTGCAGCAAGTAGCCCCCCCGCCAGTGGGCCAAAAAAGGGCACCCAGGCATACTTCCATTCGCTGGAGCCCTTATGAGTAAGAGGCAGTATCTGGTGCACAATTCGCGGCCCGAGGTCGCGAAAGGGATTTATGGCATATCCTGTAGGTCCACCGAAGCTTAACCCGATGCCCAACACCAATAAGGCCACGGGCAATGCATCCAGGGAACCCAAGCTGTTAGAAGGTGAAACAATAAACAAGATTGAAAAAACAAAGACGAATGTGCCCACGAACTCAGTCAGAAAATTATATTTTGAGTCATTGATGGCGGGACTTGTAGCAAATACTGCCAGTGTTATCGCAGCATTGTCGGTCGCTTTAAAATGCTGGAGGTAGCTAAGCCAAACGATGACACTCCCCGCCATTGAACCGAGAAGCTGGCCTAAAAGGTATTCCGGGACGGTAGCCCAGGAAATTTTATTTAAATATAATAGTGCAACAGTTACTGCCGGATTTAAATGCGCGCCGCTGTATTTAGCTGCTATAAACACGCCCACAAAAACAGCAATTGCCCATCCAAATGCGATCACAATCCACCCACTATTTTGGCCTTTCGTTTTGTTCAGAACCACATTTGCTACCACGCCATTTCCAAAAGCAATTAAGATGGACGTGCCCAAGAATTCGCTCAAAAAAATTGACATGTTTAAATATTTTTTTTCAATACGCGAAAGAATAAAGTTTAGGCAGACCACAATTGTACAGCCTTCACTGCCTTACTCCATTGAAGAATATGTGCCTGGCGCTTGCTTTCCAACATTGACGGTTCAAACTTTTTTTCCGATTTCCAATATCGCTCTATTTCTTCTGTATTCTTCCAAAAGCCGATCGCAAGGCCAGCAAGGTAGGCCGCACCTAAAGCAGTTGTTTCAGTAATTTGCGGCCGAACTACCACAGTGTCGAGCACATTGCTCTGAAACTGCATCAGCAAATCATTCGAAGTAGCGCCACCGTCCACCCGCAATTCCTTTATGGAAATTCCGGCATCTGCATTCATCGAATAGAGAACATCCAACGTTTGAAAACAAATGCTTTCAATAGAGGCTCTTGCAATGTGCGCTGCACTCGTACCCCGCGTAATGCCAAACATGCTTCCCCTCGCAAATTGGTTCCAATACGGAGCGCCCAAACCTGTAAATGCCGGAACAAAATAAACGCCGCCATTGTCCTCAACCGATTTCGCTAAAGCTTCTACTTCTGCCGAAGTTTTAATAATGCCGAGGCCATCACGCAGCCATTGCACTACTGCTCCGCCGATAAAAACACTTCCTTCGAGTGCATAAGAAACTTCGTTGCCGATTTTCCAGGCAATGGTTGTGAGCAAATTATTCTCACTCGTAACAGGCTTATTTCCCGTATTCATTAACATAAAACAGCCAGTTCCATAAGTATTCTTTACCATGCCGGGATGAATGCACATTTGCCCGAATAATGCGGCCTGCTGATCGCCCGCCATACCGCAAACGGGTACGCGAACTGCCGTCAGCACTTCTTCTGTTTCACCATATACTTCGCTGCTTGATCGTACATCAGGCAGCATAGCCAGTGGAATGTCAAATATTTTTAGAAGATCATCGTCCCAGGTCAGAGAGTAGATATTAAATAACATCGTGCGTGAAGCATTGCTTACATCTGTCGCGTGTACTTTACCGTTAGTAAGCTTGAAAAGCAACCAACAATCAATTGTACCGAAACAAAGTTCGCCGTTCTCTGCACTTTGCCTGGCGCCTTCCACGTTGTCAAGAATCCATTTTATTTTAGTAGCCGAAAAATAGGCATCTGTAACAAGACCCGTCTTTTTCTGGATCAGCGGTGCCAGGCCGTCTTCTTTTAAAATATCGCAGTATTCGGAGGTTCGTCTATCCTGCCAAACGATTGCATTGTAGATCGGCTGATGGGTCTTCCGGTTCCACACCAGGGTAGTTTCTCTTTGATTGGCAATACCAATAGCCGCTATTTTTTGAATTGATAATCCGGCTTTTAATATCGCTTCCGTAGCCACCCCTAATTGAGTGTACCAGATTTCGTTGCCATCATGCTCTACCCAGCCAGGTTGTGGAAATATTTGTGTGAATTCTTTTTGAGCTACAGCTTTAATATTGCCTTGTTTATCAAAAATAATTGCCCGTGAGCTGGTGGTTCCCTGGTCAAGGGCCAAAATGAATTCAGACATGCAATCGCTTTTAGAAAGGGAAAAATAATTTTTCTATTTGAGGAACAATATAAAAATTAAACGTCAGAGTTTTAAAAAATACTAAGATATATCCCGCACCCCTGTATAATTCAGGGCTACATTACTGAAGGCAGTTAACTGTGAATGAATCCACTCTTCATTCTTATTCATTTCCGAAGCCATAATGTTTGCCACGAGTGGAGCAATTCGTATGGTTTCACCCGCATCAAGGAGCAGGCATCGTGTCCTCCTGCTTAATACATCCTCCAGGGTGCGGGCCATTTCCTCCCTGATAGCCCAAAGTACCTGGGCTTTGCTAACTGGCAGCGTATCACTTATGGTAAAGTCATCAGGCTCACTCAGTAAACTTTTAATCGCTGGCTGATCACTCCCATAAAAATAAAGTGGATCATTTTTCATTATGTCTTTTGAAAATCCATGAATTGGTAACCCGGCAGTTTTTGAACTGGTTGCCTTGAGGCTTAACTCTTTTTCAATTTTATCAACCATGTCTTCGCCCATCTTTCTATAAGTAGTCCACTTGCCTCCAATTATGGTAAAAAGACGTGAAGGCGAAACAATTATTTTGTGACTGCGGGATATTTCCTTGGTACCATGCCCTGGTTTTGATGAGGCGGCGAGCGGCCTCAGCCCTGCAAAGATACTCAGCACATCTCTGCGTACAGGCTTAACCGTTAAATATCCACTTGCGGTTTCCAGGATAAAATCTATTTCCTTTTCTAACGCCACCGGCTCAAGTACTAGCTTATCAGTATTCGTATCTGTTGTTCCTGCAATTATTTTACCATGCCATGGCAGCAGAAACAACACTCGTCCATCTCCGGTTTTGGGAATCATAAGAGCATGATTTCCATTCAAAAATTTTTTATCCAATACAATATGCACGCCCTGGCTGACAGCTAATGTTTTTGTGGCCCCTGGTTGATCCATTCTTATAATTTCATCCGCAAATACACCTGTTGCATTAACCACTGCTTTGGCTTTCACATTGTATTTGGCTCCGGTCTCCAGGTCCTCTATTGTAATGCCACTAACGCGCTTATCCGTTTTGTTGATTGTTACTGCCTTTACATAATTAATAGCGTAGCCTCCCTGCTCGAAAATAGTTTGAGCAATATTTAACGCTAACCTGGCATCATCGAACTGGCCGTCGTAATATCGCACGCCGCCTTTCAAATATGTCTGCCTGATGTTCGGCATATATTTTAAAACTTCAGCACGCGAAATAAAATTAGAAGGCCCCATACTTAGATTTCCTGAAATCCAATCATAAATTTTTAAACCCAGCCCGTATTTCCAACGATCCCAACCAGAATACACTGGTATGATGAAAGGGAGGTTTTTAACTAAATGCGGCGCGTTCTTATACAACAGTCCTCGTTCCACGCTGGCTTCCCTTACTAATCCGATATTCCCCTGTGCTAGATAGCGAACACCCCCATGCACAAGTTTGGTACTTTTTGAGGAAGTGGATTTGGCAAAATCTGATTGCTCAACTAACAGGGTGGAGTAACCACGCGTACAGGCTTCCAGGGCTATGCCAAGACCTGTAGCACCACCGCCAATTACTACAACATCCCACGTTTCGTTCTTCCTTATTACTTGAATAGAAATTGCTCTTTTCATAAATACACAGAAAATTCCATGATAAGATATCGCATTATTATTTGATGGCGCAACCCTGAACGATAGGATCTTTAACTCATTGTTCTCGCAGACGGTACCGCCGCGAGGGTTTCGAATTCACCAGCCTGGTATTTGTAATACGCCGAAATGGCTATCATCGCAGCATTATCTGTGCAATACTCAAAATCCGGAACAAAAATATTCCATCCATTTTCTTCACCCATCTGTGCGAAAGATTCGCGTAATCCGCTGTTAGCACTTACCCCCCCCGCAATGCATATTTCTTTGATATTATTTTGCTGAGCAGCTTTGTTTAGTTTATTTAGGAGCACCGAAACTATTCTTGACTGTACTGAAGCGCAGATATCCGCAAGGTTTTCTTCAATAAAATTTGAATTGACTTTTTTCTGCTCTTGTATAAAATA
Source organism: Ginsengibacter sp. (assembly GCA_039930305.1). Classification (GTDB taxonomy): domain Bacteria; phylum Bacteroidota; class Bacteroidia; order Chitinophagales; family Chitinophagaceae; genus Ginsengibacter. The sequence continues at coordinate 6,285 of JBDSPQ010000339.1, forward strand.
TAAAAAAGCCGTTTTTAACCCGCTAAAGCTAAAATCCAAACCAGCAATTTTAGGTTCGGGAAATTTATATTTCATCGTGTCACCATTTTTCGAATACTTATCAATCAACGGCCCACCGGGGTAGGGAAGGCCAAGGATTTTTGCCGTTTTATCAAATGCTTCACCTGCAGCATCATCCAGGGTTTTGCCCAGCACCTCCATTTTTAAGTAGTCAGTACACAAAATAATTTGAGTATGGCCCCCGCTAACCGTCAGGCATAAGAAAGGAAATTGCGGAATTTTTTTTCCATCTTTTTTTATCAGGTTAGCTAATACATGTGCCTGCATATGATCTATTCCAATCAACGGCTTGTTCATCGCAAGGGCAAGTGATTTCGCAAAGCCGGCACCCACAAGTAACGCGCCGAGCAAGCCTGGAGATTGTGTAAAGGCAAAAGCGTCGATCTCTGAAAGTATTTTTCCAGACTGTTTTAGCGCCGCGTCTACAGCCGGAATGATTGACTGCAAATGTGCCCGGGAAGCCAGTTCAGGTACAACGCCTCCATAATGCTCATGTATTTTTTGGCTGAAAATAATATTGCTCAGAATCACTCTATCCTCGCAAACGGACGCTGCGGTTTCATCGCACGAAGACTCAATTGCAAGAATCGTTGGCATAAATTTTTTACAATTGCACGTCCGCAGACGCTTATTCTTAATTTTTGTTGAATTGAAATTTATTTACCGGAATTACTTTGAGCGTATAGCCACTACGGGATCTAGCCTTGATGCAATAAATGCCGGAATTATTCCAGCTAAAATACCAATGATTATACAGATAGAAATAGCCAGGGTAAGTATGCCACCGGAAATGTAAACCGGAAAGTCAAATAAATTTGTAAGTACCAACGTGAGAATAAATACAAGTAATAAACCTATAAGTCCGCCCATAATACAAATCATAGCTGCCTCCAGCAAAAACTCCGACAGGATACTGCGCCGTTTCGCGCCAATGGCTTTTTTAAGTCCAATGATCGCGGTCCTTTCTTTTACTGTTACAAACATAATATTTGCGATGCCAAAAGCACCAACCACCAGGCTCAAAATACCGATGGCCCAGCCACCAAGGTTTATACTGGAAAAAACGGAACTTACCTTGTCGCTGAAGCTACTAATTTGATTTAAAGCAAAGTTATCTTCATCTTTTGGCCCCAGCTTGCGTATGGATCTCATAGCGCCTTCTAGTTCATCGGCAAGCGCTATAGCTGTTACATTTTCTTTGCCCATCACCATTATAAGCGGTCTGCTGTTATCTTCATTGAACAATTGCCGGGCAAACCGGAAGGGCAAATAAATGGATTCATCAGTATTCCAGCCAATAAGACTCTTTCCTACTTTTTTTATGACGCCGATTATGGTAGCCTGTTTATCTTTTACTTTCAGTTGCTTGCCTACGGCGTAGGCGGGATTTCCAAAAAGATTTTCGGCGTTTGTACTGCCGATTACAACCACCGGGCTCCCTGAAGCAAATTCACTGGCGGATATAAATCTGCCGTATTCCATTTTTACCGGTTGAATATCATTTTCTTCCTCACTTATACCAAAAAAGGTAACACCCTGGAGTGCGTAGTTTTCATATTGAATAGTACCATTGGTATTTATTACAAATGCAACTTTACTGGCTAGCTGGCTTCTTTGTTTTATGTATTCAACTTCTTTAAAAGCCGGTACGGGCCTGTTAACATATTTCCACCAGGGATAATCCGGGCCACCGCTATAATTCCATTTGTCTACATAAATCGTATTCGTACCGAGACTTTTTATCTGGGTTTGGATATTCATCTCCAGACTGTTTACCGTAGCCAGCACACCAATAATACAAAATATCCCAAATGAAATTCCGATAAGAGAAAGTGACGTGCGCAGCTTGTTCACTAATAACTCCTGTATCGTAAGACGAAATGAACTCGATAATATATTCCAGGTTTTGCGCATAGTGCAAATGTAGTCTACAACAATTATCTAATAAAGACGGTTTATAGAAATTAAAAAAAAAGCCCGACAAACCAATGTGAATATAGCGAAGACCAAATTCTGAAGTAAATGATAAATGGTATTATTGCATTTTGCATGACCACTTAACATCCAGATAAATATTGATTGCTTCTAAAGAAAATCTCAGACTTCAACGCATTAGTATTGTCGTTGCGATTTGCCTGTTTGCGCTAAAACTTATTGCTTATTTTTTAACCCAGTCGCTCGCAATTCTTACTGATGCCCTTGAAAGCATCGTAAACATTGTAGCGGGTTTTATCGGGCTGTACAGCCTGTATATTTCTTCAAAGCCAAGAGATGAGCAACACCCTTACGGACATGGGAAAGTAGAATATATTTCCGCAGGTATCGAAGGAACGTTGATCACAGTAGCTGGTTGTTTCATCATCTACCAGGCAATACAAAATTTATTCTCGCCATCAGTAGTTTCAAAACTAGACGTAGGTATCATACTAGTTGGCTTTACAGGTATGGTCAATTATATTCTTGGAGTGATTTGTACAAAAACCGGTAAAAAAAATAATTCATTGCAGTTAATAGCAAGCGGTAAGCATCTAAAAAGTGACACGTATACGACCATTGGAATTTTCGCCGGACTAATACTTCTTTATTTTACCGGCTGGGTTTGGGTTGATCCGGCTATTGCCTGCTTTTTCGGATTCATCATAGTTTATACAGGATACAAAATTGTAAGAACTTCCATCGCGGGTATTATGGATGAAGCAGACCATAAACTGCTGGATAACCTGGTGACACTTTTAAATAAACAACGCACTGAGAACTGGATCGACATCCACAACCTGAGAATTATTAAATATGGCAGCACATTACATTGTGACTGTCACCTGACAGTACCTTGGTATCTCAATATAAACGAAGCGCATAAAGAAATTGAAGCGCTGGCACAACTCATAAGAACTGAGTTTGGCGAGTCGGTAGAATTTTTTGTTCATTCGGATGGATGCCGGGAATTTTCGTGCAGGATATGTGCGAAGCCAAACTGCATGGTGCGGAAGCATAGTTTTGAAAAAAGAATCGAGTGGACAATTAATAATATTTCGGAAGATGCCCGACACGAAATTTTTAGCTGATTCCAAAGAAGAGCATGAGAGAATATTATTTAAAAAGTGATGCCACCCCATACGCTGCCCCTGCTGCAAGAGCCCCGATCAGCATCACTTTCAGCGCGCCGGCAATCACCGGAACTCCGGTCACCTTACTTTTAAAATATCCGAAAACGAATAGGCATATTAACGTAGCGACCACAGAAATCTCTAATGCCTCCGCTGAGTCTTTAATAAAAAAATAAGGGCTTAATGGAATGACGCCGCCAAAAATATACGAAACGCCAATATTCAAGGCGCTTTTACGTGCCCTCTTAGGATCAGGCTTTTCAAGTCCCAATTCGAACTTCATCATAAAATCGACCCATTGCTCTTTGTCGCGGGAAATTTCCTCTGTTGCCTTTTCCTGCAAATCTTTGCTAAGACCGATAGTTTCAAAAAAGTCCCGCACTTCTTTTTTTTCCATCTCAGGTACTCGTTCTACCTCAGAATACTCTCTTCGCAGTTCGCTATTGTAGTGATCCTGCTCAGTTTTTCCGGCAAGGTATCCTCCCAGTCCCATAGCGATACTTCCTGCAGCAATCTCGGCAATTCCTGCAATCACAATAATGGCGCTCGATGAAACTGCGCCACTTAATCCTGCAGCTAGTGCGAAGGGAACGGTAAGGCCATCACTCATACCGATCACCACGTCTCTTAACAGATCCGAACTTTGCATGTGTTCTTCTTCATGATGATGATGGTCGTGCATTATATGAAGGAATTTTAAGATTAGTTGTAAAACTGATTGAATATTTTATGATACCAATTAATGGGCTTTGTAACTAATTCTGTAAACGATTCCATTATAATCATCGCTTATCAATAAAGAGCCATCTGGTAAAAATGCTACATCGACCGGCCGCCCGTTTACAGTTTTTTCATTTTGCAACCAGCCCTTGGCGAATGGCTCAGGTTCTAATGGATTGCCCTTGGCATCCAGCTTTAATACAGCAATGTCATAGCCTGCAGGAATGCTCCTGTTCCAGCTTCCGTGACGGGCAACAAACAAAGCATTTTTATATTCCGCTGGAAACATATTTCCTGTATTAAAACGCAGCCCTAACGCAGCATTGTGGGGGCCCAATAGTTTCACGGGAGCTGTATAATCGCTGCAGGTTTTTCCTTTGCCAAATTCAGGATCTGGAACATTTCCCTGATGGCAATATGGATAGCCGAAATGCATACCAGGTTGCGGAGCATTGTTTAGCTCATCATTTGGAACGTCATCACCCAGGTTATCACGTCCGTTATCTGTAAACCACATTTCATTTGTGAGAGGGTGCCAGGCAAAGCCTACCGAGTTTCTTATGCCTTTGGCAAAAATTTCAAAATCGCTTCCGTCCGCATTCATACGGGTAATAGACGCATAAACAGGATTTTCAGATTCACAGATGTTGCAAGGCGCGCCCACAGGCACGTATAATTTTCCGTCAGGTCCGAATGCAATGAACTTCCAGCCATGATGCTCATCCGTTGGGAATTTGTCGTACACCAATATCGGCGCAGCCGGATGATCAAGATCACTTTCAACATTATCAACGCGGAAAATTTTTGAAACGGTGGCTATGTAAAGACTGCCATCTTTAAAAGCGACACCATTTGGTGTATCCATGCCTGAAGCAATTTCATACACCTTATCAGCTTTTCCATCCTTGTCTTCATCTTTCATAGCATATACCTTGCCCGCATTCTGCGAGCCTGCGTACACTATTCCTGATGGAGAAACACATAGACTCCTGGCACCTGCTGCGCTGGCAAATATGTCAATAGAAAAACCGTCCGGCAAACTGATTTTATCAAGATGGTATTTTGCGTATAGCTCGTTTTTTTCTGAGCCGTTATAAGCCTGCTCTTCGGCAGAATCTGTACTGCTGATGTTGCACGCAGAAAAGCAAAATATAGATAAACAACTGAGGGCAAATAAAATTTTACCGGGGTTCGCTAAAACGAAACGAAACATGGGCAGCATATTTTGATGATTAAAAAAGAGGTGAAAATTACTACAATAATAGCCGACTATTCGTCATTGCTACAAATCACCTATAGAATAATAGCCGTGAATGCAGATCATCCTGAGGGGACAAAAAATATGTTTCCTGCGTTGGTTTTTAATCGTCTAATAATTTTGCCAAAAGGAGGAGGTCATCTTTCCTATACTCGCTGGCGCTGTCCGTAAAGCACTTACTGAATTCTTCAATTAGGTGCTGAATGATCCTCTTGTTATTCATTTGCTTAAAATACGATGGAGTAGGCGGTACGGAAATTCTCTTGAAATAATTTTCTACATCTTTAAGCGAATATATCTGGCCGTTGAGCGGATCTACAAAAAAATTGATCTTTTCGCTTTTTTGGCGTGTTGGATTCGGATAATTGTAGTCAACATCAAAATACCCCAGAATAAATTGTCGTGGTATGTTGATTGCCCTGACTGGGATATCGAGCAACTCACATACTACGAGGT
>JBDSPQ010000340.1:0-3230 GCA_039930305.1 Ginsengibacter sp.
GAACCGAACTTGAGGAGTTTGATGGTGCGGCCTTGATACAGCAAGAACCAGATGCATCTTCTTTCCCGAGCGGTGGACTGAGGGCAACTTTCGAGGCGAGGGGTTATACTGCCTGGGATCCTTCCTCTCCTCCTTTTATTATAGAGATTGGAAATGGCAAAACACTTTGTATTCCTACTATTTTTGTTTCATATACCGGAGAATCACTCGATGCTAAAACACCACTACTTAAGGCGTTAGTAGCGATTGAAAAAGCTGCCGTAGATGTTTGTCAATATTTTGACAAGAATGTTACCAGCGTTACACCCACGTTAGGCTGGGAACAAGAATATTTTGTAATCGATGCCGCCATTGCCAATGCACGACCAGACATCGTAATGACCGGAAGAACGGTGATTGGGCACGCACCTCCAAAAGGCCAGCAATTAGAGGATCACTATTTTGGATCGATACCTGAACGAGTATATGCTTTTATGCGCGATTATGAAGAGGAGGGTTATAAATTAGGTATTCCGTTGCGCACAAGGCACAACGAGGTAGCGCCTTCACAGTTTGAGTGCGCACCGATATTTGAAGAGGTGAATCTTGCTGTAGACCACAACACTTTATTGATGGACGTAATGACAAGGGTGGCCAAAAGACATGGGTTGATGGTGTTACTTCATGAAAAGCCATTTGCGGGCATTAACGGCAGCGGAAAACACAACAACTGGAGCATGGCTACCAATACCGGAGTAAATCTTTTAGCACCGGGAAAAACCCCCAAGACCAACCTCATGTTTTTAGCTTTTTTTGTAAATACAATTAAAGCGGTACATGATTACTCTGACGTGCTCCGTGCTGCAATTGCCAGTGCAGGTAACGATCATCGGCTAGGGGCTAATGAAGCGCCCCCAGCAATTATTTCAATATTTATCGGCAAATACCTTACAGATGTTTTAAATCAAATTGAAAAAAGAGTAGGGGATAAATTTGACGAACAGGATGAAGCGATGTTAAAACTGGATATTCATAAAAGCATTCCCGAATTACTGTTGGATAATACTGATCGGAACCGCACCTCTCCTTTTGCTTTTACAGGTAACAAGTTTGAGTTTAGGGCTGTAGGATCAGCGGCCAACTGTGCCGGAGCTATGACTACGCTTAACGCTATAATGGCTGATACCCTCACGCAATTTAAAGCAGACGTTGATGGATTAATTGATGGTGGCGAAAAAAAGGAAGTCGCCTTAATGCAGGTAATTCAAAAATATATCGTTGAAAGCAAATCCGTTCTTTTTGAAGGTGACGGCTACAGCGACGAATGGGAGAAAGAAGCTGAAAAAAGAGGATTACCGAATGTAAAAACAACGCCTCTTGCACTTGATGCATTTGTGACTGACAAGTCAAAACATTTGTTCGAAAAGCATAATATTTATAGCCATAGCGAACTGGAAGCCCGCCATGAAATCTTACTGGAAAATTATGTAAAAAAGGTTCAAATTGAAGCCAGGATACTGGGTGACCTTGCGAGCACGTACATTCTTCCTGCTGCAATTAAATACCAAAACGTCTTAATCGACAATATCCGGGGACTGAAAGAATTAGGATTTGAGGAAGGCACATTTGAAAATCAAAAACGTATTGCTTTGAAAATTTCTGAGCACATTAACCATGTAAGCTCAAGAGTGGAATCTATGATCGATGCAAGAAAAAAAGCCAATGCACTTGATGGTGCCAGGGAAAAAGCTATAGCATATTGCGATACTGTAAAAAGCTATTTTGACGAGATCCGTTACCATGTCGATAAGCTGGAATTGCTTGTTGATGACGAATACTGGGAATTGCCAAAATATCGCGAAATGCTTTTTTTACGGTAGTATATTTTCCGCTGCAACCCTTGTTTATAGCGGGATTATTTATAAAATTTTTCTTATAAAAAAAACCCGGTGCGAGCCGGGTCTTTTTTTATACGTTTTTTTTCAGGTCGAAGTTGTTGCAGTATGCGGCGAACCTACTTCATTTCTAAACACCACCGTACCATCAAAAACATCCACCAAAACAGGAACTGATTTATCAATGTTTCCACCCAACAGTTTTTTACTTAACTGATTTACAATTTGCTTCTGAATGAGTCTTTTCAAAGGTCTTGCGCCAAATTGAGCATCAAAACCATTTTCCGCAAGATAGTCCAGCACATATTCAGTAAATTCAAGTAACACGCCATTCTTCAAAAGCTGATCCTTTAGATCATTAAGCTGGATCCTGATAATTTCCCTGATTTCTTTTCGTAACAAGGGTTGAAACATTATGACTTCATCTATCCGGTTCAGGAATTCCGGTCGTATGGTTTGCCTTAGCAAATCAATCACCTCCCTCTTTGTCTGATCTACAATTTCATCTTTATTTTCTTCCGTGACATTGTCAAGATTTGCCTGGATAATATGACTGCCCATATTACTGGTCATAATAATAATGGTATTCTTAAAATTCACTACGCGACCCTTGTTGTCAGTTAACCTTCCATCATCAAGCACCTGTAACAAAATGTTGAAAACATCAGGGTGTGCCTTTTCTATTTCGTCCAGCAAAATTACACTGTAGGGTTTACGTCTAACGGCCTCCGTTAGCTGTCCGCCCTCGTCATATCCTACATAGCCGGGGGGTGCTCCTACTAACCTGCTCACCGCATGTTTTTCCTGGTATTCACTCATATCTATCCGTGTCATCATACGGTCGTCATCAAATAAATATTCAGCGAGCGCCTTGGCCAACTCTGTTTTTCCCACACCCGTGCTACCCAGGAAAATAAAAGATCCAATTGGTTTCTTAGGATCATGCAATCCTGCACTGCTTCTGCGTATGGCATCAGCTACTGCTTCAATTGCTTCATCCTGCCCTATCACTCTTTTATGCAATTCTTCCTCCAGACTGAGTAATTTATCCTTCTCACTTTGCATCATCTTGTTAACCGGAATGCCGGTGGATTTGGCTACACTTTCAGCTATATCTTCTGCATCCACTTCCTCTTTCAGCAATCTTTTCTCACTTATTTCATCGAGTTCAGCAGTGTAGTCTGTAATCACTTTCTCTTGCTCCTGCAGTTTTCCATATCTTATTTCAGCAACTTTACCATAATCCCCCTCACGCTCTGCCTTTTCAGCATCCATTTTAAGCTGCTCGATTTGCGCTTTGGCATTTTGAACCTTTTCCACAATTTCCTTTTCTTGTTGCCACTTTGCCTTGAAAGT
>JBDSPQ010000341.1:0-4659 GCA_039930305.1 Ginsengibacter sp.
TGGCAATAATATTCTTTATTTTTTTTCAACAAGCCGGAGCACAATGGTATGACCCGGAAAAAGCAGATGCAAAGGCATATAAAATATATGAGCTCGGTATTAGCAAAGCGCAAAATGACGATTATCCTACTGCGATAAAAATGATCGCGCAGGCACTGAAGACAGATGAAAGGCTGGTAGACGGGTATCTGTCACTGGCCGGAATATATGCTAATATGAAGGACTATAACGAATCTATCAGCCAGTTTGAACAGGCATTTTCACTCGATTCAGTATATACAAACTATTATCTTTTGCCATACTCTATATCGTTGGCGGGAGCAGGGCGCTTTGTCGATGCCCTTGAGGCTGTTAATAAATTTCTACTTGTGCCAAAACTGAATGAGAGAAGTCAGAAAGCAGGTGAGTTTAGAAAAGGAACCTATCAATTTGCCTTGGATTATGTAAAAGATCATGCCCAAAAGGAATACGTTTTCAAGCCCACCAACTTAGGAGACAGTATAAATACAACTGCATTGGAATATTTTCCTTCTCTTACTATCGATGGTAAAAAAATGATATTTACCGAACGGATCAATCGCACTGAAGATTTTTATGAAAGCGATTTCATAGACGGCAAATGGGGAAAGGCTTTTCCCTTGCCGGGAAATATTAATTCCCCGGCCTTTAATGAAGGTGCTCAAAATATTTCCCAGGACGGCCAATGGTTGGTTTTCACCGGTTGCAACTTTCCGGAAGGATTGGGAAGTTGCGATTTATATATTTCTTATCTGACAAAGAATGGATGGAGTGAACCGCAAAACCTGGGTCGCAATGTAAATTCCGAATTTTGGGAATCAACGCCTTCCCTTTCGCCTGACAAAAAAGATTTGTATTTCAGCAGCAATGTGCCCGGCGGCTTTGGCGGAAAGGATATATGGGTATGTCACCGGAATGAAAATGGAAAATGGGAAGAGCCACTAAACCTTGGACCTGAAATTAACACTGCTGCTGATGAGAGCACCCCTTTCATACATGCAGATAATAAGACTTTATATTTTAACTCTAACGGGCATCCGGGATATAGCGATAAGCCCGACATATTTTTGACCCGGAAGCAAGCTGATGGAAAATGGAGCAAGCCTGAAAACCTTGGGTACCCTATAAATACTATAGATGATGAGGGTTCTTTGATTGTGTCGGCCGATGGTAAAACAGCTTTTTACTCCAGTGACAAAAGCGACACTAAAGGTGGGCTTGATATTTATTCGTTTGAGCTGCGGGAGGACATCAGGCCCTTGAGGACATTATGGGTAAAAGGAAAAGTGTACGACAATAAAACCAGGGAAGGTTTGCCTTCTTCAGTGGAGCTTGCCGATGTAAAAACCCGTCAGGTAATAAGCAAACTGCAAACGGACGAAGAAGGAAATTACCTGGTAACCCTGCCCGTAGGACAGGATTACGCATTCAATGTAAAAAGAAAAGGATATCTTTTTTATTCGGAAAACTATAACATCAGCGACGCTTCATCTGATTCAATTTTCCAGGTAGATATCCCGTTACAGCCTATTGAAGCTGAAGCTCATATAGTGTTGAAGAATGTTTTTTTTGATATTAAAAAAACAGAACTGAAGCCGGAATCCGTCACCGAGTTAGATAATGTAGTACGGCTGTTAAATGAAAATCCCAGCTTGAAAATCGAAATCAGCGGATATACCGACAATGTTGGCAAACCCGCGGACAATCTCCAACTTTCTACGGGACGGGCAGTCGCGGTTGTCAATTATTTGCTAAATAAAAGTGTAAAAAATGAACGCCTCACTTTTAAAGGATATGGAGAAAATAATGCTATCGCTGATAATGATACCGAACAAGGAAGGGCAAAGAACCGCAGAACGGAATTAAAAGTAAAGTCCATAAACTGATTTTTTTTATATTATTGTTGACATTTATTTATTAATGTCACAGGATCTTCTTTATCAAATTGCACTGACGCTTGTTCCCAACATAGGCGACGTACACGCCAAAGCGTTAGTAACATATTTTGGAGATGCCCAATCCATTTTCAAAGCACGCCTAAGTGAATTGGAAGGTCTCGAAGGAATGGGGAAAGTGCGGGCGGCCTCGGTAAAAAAATTTCAAGATTTTGCTACGGCAGAAAAGGAAATTGCTTTTGTAGAAAAGTTTAAAATTATCCCGTTATTTCTTACAGATGCCGAGTATCCGCAAAGACTTTTAAACTGTTTCGATTCGCCGACGCTTTTGTATTACAGGGGAAAAGCAGATCTCAATAATCAAAAAATTGTCGCGATAGTAGGTACGCGAAACCATGACGAATATGGAAAAAACATTTGTGAGCAATTCATAGAAGAACTTTCATCAGAAAATGTTTTAATCGTAAGCGGTCTTGCCTTTGGAATTGATAGCATCGCCCATAAATTATCCCTCAAATATAATCTGCAAACAGTTGGCGTACTCGGGCATGGGCTTGATATGATTTACCCTTCACAAAATGCCTCACTTGCCAAACAAATGTCTGTGCAGGGCGGGCTTTTAACTGAATTCAGAAGTGGCACAAAGCCTGACAGACAAAATTTTCCTTTGCGAAACCGAATCGTGGCGGGAATCAGCGACGCCATCGTGGTTGTCGAGACAGGAATTAAGGGCGGCTCACTGATAACGGCTGAACTCGGCAACGGATACAATCGCGATGTATTTTCATTCCCCGGCAGAATTACTGATGCGAAAAGCGCAGGATGTAATTATTTAATTAAAAATAATAAGGCAGCATTGATCACCTCTGGTAATGACCTTCTTGAAAATATGGGATGGAAACAAACCCTCGCAGCAAAACCCAAAAAGCAAAAACAATTGTTCATCGAACTTACTGACGAGCAAAAAGTGATCGTCTCCATTTTACAATCTGAAGAACAGATACACATTGATGAATTATATATAAGAAGTAAATTAACCAGTAGTGGCGTAGCCGCCGCCCTCCTGATGCTGGAGATGGAAGGAATTGTGCTGTCCCTACCTGGAAAAATTTACAAACTCTCATGACCTTCAGGTTGGATACGGGGTAAACTCACATTGCTCTTTTGCAGATTGAAGTGGTGACACTATCTTTGCACATGCCTACATTAAATAACCCGCAAACAGTTTCAGATAAATTTTTTGGTGAAGGATTAACTTACGACGATGTGCTGTTAATGCCTGCCTACAGCGATGTTTTGCCAAGAGAAGTGAGCACCAAAACCCTGCTCACCCGGTCTATAGAATTAAACATTCCTATGCTAAGCGCTGCCATGGATACGGTTACGGAGGCATCACTTGCCATTGCACTTGCACGCGAAGGCGGATTGGGAATTCTCCATAAAAACATGAGTATTGAGGAGCAGGCAGCCCAGGTGCGGAAGGTGAAGCGAAGTGAAAGCGGGTTGATATTAGACCCGATCACACTCCTGGTAGATGCAACTATTGGCGATGCGCTGAAAATAATGGAAGAAAACAGGATCGGCGGAATTCCGATAGTTGATAAAGGGGGGAAGCTGGTGGGTATTCTTACTAACCGCGATTTGAGATTTGAGGATGACTTTAGCAGGAAGGTTAGTGAACTAATGACTAAAGAAAATCTTATCACCGCACCAGAGGGGACAGACCTTAAAAAGGCTCAGGCTATTTTGAGAAAACATAAAATCGAAAAATTGCCGGTTGTTAATAAGAACGGGGTGCTGAAGGGCCTTGTCACTTATCGCGATATCCTGCAAGTACACAATCACCCAAATTCCGCAAAAGATTCCTTCGGGCGACTTTTGGTTGGGGCCGGGGTAGGAATCACCAATAATATCAGCGACAGAATATATGCACTTCAACAGGTAGGCGTAGACGTTATATGCCTGGACAGCGCTCATGGGCACACAAAAGCAGTAATTGCAGCGTTGAAAAAAGCAAAAAAAGATTTTAAGGATATCATTATTATCGCAGGAAATATTGCTACAGCTTCTGGCGCTAAAGCCCTTGCAGATGCTGGTGCGGATGCAATAAAGGTTGGCATCGGGCCTGGCTCAATTTGCACAACCAGGATTGTGGCGGGAGCTGGAGTACCCCAAATCACCGCGCTACTCGAAGTGTCTTACGCTTTAAAAAATAAGGAAATTGGTATCATTGCTGACGGCGGCATTCGTTATACGGGGGATATGGTGAAGGCCATAGCTGCAGGGGCAAGCTGTGTAATGATGGGAGGGGTATTTGCAGGGACTGAAGAAAGCCCGGGAGACACAATTATTTATGAAGGAAGGAAATTCAAACAATACCGGGGTATGGGTTCTCTTGGCGCAATGGCACAAGGCAGCAGCGACAGGTATTTCCAGGAGGCAGATGAACAGCCGAAAAAATTTGTACCCGAGGGTATAGAAGGCCGGGTTGCTTATAAAGGTTTATTGTCTGAAGTAGTTCACCAGTTTACCGGTGGGCTGCGGGCCGGTATGGGATACTGCGGCGCTAAAAATATACCCTCATTGCAGAAAGCAAATTTTATTAAAATTACCAATGCAGGAATGCGCGAAAGCCATGCACATGATATTGAAATCACAAGAGAAGCGCCCAATTACAGCCGGCAGTAAAGCATCTAAAAATTTCGAACCCTTGCTATTATTAAATATAGCCCGATAAAAACATAAA
>JBDSPQ010000342.1:0-10655 GCA_039930305.1 Ginsengibacter sp.
ATGCTTCTCCAGGAGAAGCGAAATATCTACGTTTTCACTTTCAGCAAATTGTGAGTTGTCAAGCTTGGTCAGTAAAAGTAGCGACTGGTTGAGCCGGGACAAACGATCTGCCGCCTCATGAATCGCCACGACAATATCCACCTGGCCCCTAGTCAGGTTCTCCGATTGCGTCAGCAGTTCAAGTTTCATTTGTATTATGGCCAACGGTGTCTGAATTTCATGTGATGCATTTTCAGTAAAGCTCTTTAAAGCATCATAGTCGGATGTTACTTTATTCGTCAGCAATTTTGCTGTCTTGTTTAATTCATTGAATTCATCTATATCCGACGTGCTAAACTGTAGCTCGCTCTTTCCGGAAATGTCAAATTTTTTAAGTTGCTCCATGACAGTATGAAAAGGCCTCCAAAGTTGGCGCAATATGAAGCGGTTCACGGTAAATATTCCCAAAAAAAGCAGGAGAATAACTGCAAGGGTTATGGAAACGATGAGTTTCAAAAGATCCTCTGATTCCTGCTGCGATTTACGAACTGTAGCCGCGTACAATTTATCCTGGACAACTACCTGGAAAACCAACTGACGGTAAAGCTCTTTTTCCTGCTTTCCTTTATTATAAATCTTTGCAGAACTAAAGGACCTGTGAGGTGCAGCTTTTACCTGATAAAAAGCAATTACCTGGTCGGGATAAGATGATGTGCGTGGCAGGAGTTGGTTGTGCGCAACATATTCATTGATCTCCTGTTCTTCAATCACAAGATCTTTATCTAACTGATTTAATAATACAAAATGCAGTATGAAATAAAAAGCAATGCTGCTTACCACCAGAGAGCCGATCATAACGGGAACGTTCACCCGATTATATTTGGATAACAATTTCATTCTTCACAAAATTTATATCCCAGGCCGTAGATCGATTTTATATAATCTGCGTCACCAGCTTCCTGCAATTTTTTTCTCAGGTTTTTTATGTGCGTATAAATGAAATCATAATTTCCGCCCATGTCATCGCCCCATAAATGGCGTGCGATCGCATCTTTGGAGATCACTCTTTTCTTGTTGCTTATAAAATATAGCAGGAGCTCATACTCCTTTTTAGTAAGTGAAACAGGATTTCCTTTTGCAAATACAATTTTATCCCGCGTATCTACGGATAGCTCATGAAATCGAATTACATCATGTCCATCAAAATTTTTTCTCCGGATGATGGCGCCAATCCGGGCATTCAACTCAGACAGGTGGAAAGGTTTAGGGAGATAATCATCAGCACCGAGATTTAATCCTTTTATTTTATCATCTAAAGAATTTTTTGCCGAAATAATTAATACTCCATCGGACTTCTTGTTTCTTTTTAACTCTTCCAAAATTTTCAGACCGTTTCCATCTGGCAGTGAAATATCAAGGAGTATGCAATCGTAATCGTTAGTTTCGGTTTTATTTAAAGCTTCCTTGTAGCTCGCAGAAGTATCGCAATAATAATCCTGCTGCTCAAGGTATTGGCAGATACTTTCCCGAAGCGCGATTTCATCCTCTATTAATAGAATTTTCAAAATGACTGATAAAAAGTGATGGCATGTGCTTGTTGTTATTAGTGCATCTATACAGCGTTTTCGCTAAAAAATTCTTTTAATTTTTCTTTCAGACCCGGCGGCATTTCTTTCCTTTTCATTGTTTTCGCTTCCATAAAAAAAAGGGTAACGTCGCCAACGTTCAATAGCTCATCTTGCTGGTTGTAAATTTCGCTGTGAAAAACTATTTTGTGATGTGTGGGAATTTCGCGCAATGTAGTCACAACCGTTATCAGATCATCATACCTGGCTGGCCTAAGAAATCTGCTATGAATATCGGTGACGGGAAGAATAATTCCTTCCGCTTCCATGTCCTTATAATTGAAACCGAGGCTGCGGAGTGACTCTGTTCTGCCAATTTCATAAAACTGCGCATAGTGTCCATGATAAACCACGCCCATCTGGTCAGTAAGTGCGTAATGAATTCTTATTTGTGTCCTGTGTGCAAACAAAATAAATCTTGATTTAAATAATGATGATTTGTATTACTTGTTTTTTTACAAAAACTGCTTCTATTTTGAGATCGTGCCGTCAATGCTGATCCTGCCGGGCCCACATAATAAAATAGTTATTCCGCAAAAAAGAAACATCGCAGCCTTTTCGCCACCGGTAAAAATCAGGCCTTTGTGAGCCTGAAAAAGCGCGACGGTCATCACAATGATGATCGGAATAACGGTGAGGCGGGTAAACAAGCCTAGAATAAGAAAAATAGCACAGAAGAATTCGGCAAATACCACCAGCGCCAGTGAAACTGAAGAACCCAATCCCATGAAATTCATAAAATGCTGGGCGTACTTGTTGAAGTGCACCAACTTATCATAACCGTGACTGGCCACAAGCAATCCCAGCCCCACACGTAATATCAGCATTCCAAAATTGAATGCCGCTGCTGAATATTTTGTTGAAAGAAATTTTTTCATAATCTATTTTACAATTGTATTAACAAAGATTTGTGCAATTTAAAGCGTTTTAATTCACCATCCTTCTAATTACGGGGTTGATTAATGAATGGTGTTTGTACTTTTGCGCCGGATAATTTTTTCATAAGAGAGATTACACCTCTTAGAATTTTATGAAAAAATAAAATTATAAATTCATGAATCGCATCTTTTTCGTTTTTGCCTTGTTTTTTATTTCTCTCACAAGCATTTCGCAAGCCAATTATAATATAACTGATCCTGAAAAAAGTTATAAGGATGCGAAAGAATTTTTCATGAAAGGCGAATACAGCCTGGCTTACCCTTTATTAAAAAATCTTAGGGACAAATACCCTGAAAATACCCAGAGCAGTCATGCTTATCTAAACCAGGATATAGAGTATTACTATATTGTTTGCGGTCTCAAGCTGAACCAATCAGTGGCTGAAGATGCGGCACAGCGGTACATCGAAGCTGCAAATAATGAACCGCGTCAGCAGATCATGAGCTACAACCTGGCTAAGTATTTTTTTGTAAAAAATGATTTTGGCCGCGCCGTTGTTTATTATGAGAGAGCCGGGTATGACAATCTGAGCAATGAGGAAATAGCAGATGCCAAATTCGAACTGGCATATTCTTATTTTAATTTGAAGGATCTTGAAAAAGCAAAGCCTCTTTTCAATGAGATACACCAGTTGCCGGATAATAAATATTACTACGATGCAAACTATTACTATGGTTTTATCAGCTTTCAGCAAAGACAATATGCGGAGGCTTTAACTGCATTTAAAGCAGTGGAGAAAGTTGATAAATACCAGGCACTGGTACCTTATTATATCGCCGACATTTATTATGCGCAAGGTAAGAAGGATGAAGCTTTGCTCTATGGCGAGCAGGCGCTTTTACGAAACGATGTTTATTATAAAAAAGACCTCAACCTGCTAATTGGACAAATCTATTTTGAGAAAAAACAATTCGCGAAGGCGCTGCCGTTGTTAGAAGCTTATGTAAACAGTAGTGATAAAGTTTCGAAGGAAATAATGTATGAACTCAGTTATGCTTATTACGATGCAAACCGGGTAGATAAAGCTATTGAGGGTTTCAAGCAGCTAAGCAGTGAACAGGATTCTCTAGGGCAAAATTCTATGTATTTGCTGGGCGATCTTTATCTACGAACCAATCAGAAAGCGAACGCACGAAATGCGTTTCAATATAGCGCCAATAACAGCAGCAACAGGAAACAACAGGAAATTTCCAGGTTCAATTATGCAAAACTTTCCTACGAGCTCGGTTACCAGGATATAGCGTTAAACGAGATGAACCGTTTTCTCGATCTTTATCCAACATCAGCATATGCAAATGAAGGCAAAGAGATTTTAATAAGCTTGCTGGCTAAAACAAATAACTATACAGATGCATTGCGCCTATATGAATCGTTTGATAAGCCGACGGCGACTATGCAGAAAGTATATCCGCGCCTTCTTTTTGGAAAAGCCACCGAATTAATTAATGACGGCGGAACAGCACAGGCGGACGACCTTCTTAGCAGGATCATTCGCGATCCGA
This sequence comes from Ginsengibacter sp., assembly GCA_039930305.1. Taxonomy (GTDB): domain Bacteria; phylum Bacteroidota; class Bacteroidia; order Chitinophagales; family Chitinophagaceae; genus Ginsengibacter. The sequence goes on from JBDSPQ010000342.1 coordinate 4,046, forward strand.
ACGCAGGAAAAGTATTGCCCTATGCCTACTTCTGGAAAGCAGAAGCAGCCTATAAGCTTGGCCGTTATGATGACGCCGTCCGGAATATGAACGCTTATCTGGAAACCGGCGGATATGAAGGTGAGGCGAACCCTGACGCAGCCCGTTATCTCCTGGGATATTCGTATTTGAAAACAGAAAATTATCCTTTAGCCCTCGCTAGTTTCAAAGAAATATCTTCAGCGCTCAATGCAAAATCTTCAGCCCTTTCACAGGATGCATATGTTCGTGCTGCAGATAGTTATTTTATGCAAAAGAATTACAGCGCTGCCAGGACAATGTACCAAAATGTAATTGACAAAGGATTGCCCCAAAGTGATTATTCACTATACCAGATTGCCCTTATCAGTGGCATTAACAATCCAGCGGAGAAAATACGCACCTTTAACACTATCGTGCAACGTTATCCGCAGAGTGACCTCGTGGCGGAATCGTATATGCAGATAGCAAACACTTATATGGCGCAGGAAAAGTTTAGAGATGCGATTCCTTATCTTCAAAAAATACTTGATATAAAAAGTGCCAGTGGTCAATACCCGAAAGTCTATTTGAAAACCGGGCTGTCTTATTACAATCTCAATGAAAATAATGAAGCACTGCAGAATTACCAGAAGCTTGTATCGCTCTATCCGCAGTCGGCGGAAGCGGATGAAGCGATGGACAATATCAAGAATATTTATGTAGAATCAGGCAGGCCAAACGAGTATGTCGATTTTGTAAAAAAGTCCGGAAAAGTAATTACCGTTTCAGAAGCAGACAACCTTACCTACACTTCGGCTGAATTGAAGTACACTAATAATGATTGTGCCGGCGCTATCGCAGCATTCACAAACTATCTTCAGCAATATCCAAATGGTGCATCGGCTTTGGAAGCAAATTTCTACCGTACCGAATGTTACGCAAAAAACAAAGACTGGAAAAATGCTTTGGCAGGCTATGAAACGGTGGTGAATTACGGCAGCAATAAATTTGCAGAGCGTTCGGCACTTTCCGCTGCACGAATTGCTTATTTTGAGCTCCAGGATTACGCAAAAGCTAAAGTGAATTTTACAAAATTGAAAGAGCTGGCCACTACGCCGGAAAATGAACTTGAAGCTTTGCGTGGATTGATAAGAAGCTATTACCAGACAAAAGATTTTACCGAAGCGAATAATACTTCGAAAGAATTGCTTACCAAAAAAGGCCTTAGCACAGATGACAAAGCTATTGCCAATCTTGTGCTTGGTAAGTCACTGCAGGCAGAAAATAAATGTGAGGAAGCTATTTCTGCATTTAAACAAGTGGCCGTTATTAATAAGTCAGCCTGGGGAGCGGAAGCCCGTTACGAGATTGCCCATTGCTACCTGACGCAGCATGAGCTTGCCAATGCTGAAAAGGCGGGGATGGAGGTAATAAAAGTGACTGCATCTTACGATTTCTGGGTAGCAAAGGCTTATATCTTGTTGGGAGATGTGTACCTGCTGCAAAAAGATTATTTCAATGCAAAGGCAACGTTCCAGAGTGTAGCAAATAATGCAACGATTCCGGAATTGAAGAAAGAAGCGCAGGACAAACTGGAGAAGACACTTGCGGAAGAACAACAAAACTCGAAAGTGAATTAATAATTGCAGTTACAAACTACAGAAGGAAATTCTTAATAACAGAAAGATTTATATGAATTTAAATAAGCACACAGGGTGGATGAAAGTTTTAGTGACATTCGTTATAGGTGCAGTTATTTGCTCCAGCGCCCACGCACAAAGGGACACAACAAGAAGACAAACAATTGAAATTACTTCTTCTTATAAGCCTGTATTGCGTGATCCGGTTAAAATAAATTTGTATGCTTCACCACTTACGTCTGACACGTCAAGGCCAAGGCTTGCCTATAATATTCCACCTCAAAACTTATTTTTTACCTATCAGCCGGTTGCTTTACGCCCGCTTGCATTGGCAGCAGATACCTCCCTCATTTTAGGTGACCGAAATCAGTTAAAAGTAGGCTTTGGCAGTTTTACCACGCCGTATATATCGGGAGCATTTAGCTTTGGCGATGGTAAGAAAAATCTTTTAAATGTATATGGTGATTACATCTCATCCCGCGGCAATATCCGCCATCAGGATTTTAGTGAGATTAACGTCAAAGGTGCCGGGAGTATTTTTTCCGAAAAAAATGAAACATATGCTTTTGCTGCATTTACACAGCATGAATATTACCAGTACGGATACGACCATGACTTGCTGGACTATGATAAGAATATCTTAAGGCGGAGTTACCAGGATCTTTCGGCTGGTATTGGCTATCGGAACATTACAGTCAATGACTTGAATGTAACTTACAATCCGCATCTGGAATTACATACCTTCTCCCGGGAAAACAAAGCAACTGAAACAACACTTATAGTAAATGTTCCTGCTGAAAAGAAATTCAGCGAATCCGTTTCCCTGAAAGTAAATGCGACTGCAAATTTGGATAAGTATAATCCAAAAACAGGCACTGGAAACATTACGAACAACCTTTTCCAACTGGCGCCCGAACTGATTTATTACAGTGATGTTTTTACATTTCGTGGTGGCGCTACACCATCATGGAATAATAACGAATTAAAGGTATTGCCTAACATATACGGCGAAGCGCAGTTGCAGAATAACGTCATTTATTTGCAGGCTGGGTGGGTGGGTCGCTATATTCCTAATAGCTTCCGCACTTTAAGCAACGAGAACCCTTACATGAATGATCCAACTTTTTTGAAAAATACCAGAGAGGTTCAATTTTATGGGGGCATCAAAGCGACACTAGACCGGCATTTTAATTTTAATGCAAAAGCCGCCGTAATTCACTACACTGACATGCCCTTATTTATAAACAGTGCGACCGATCAAAAAGGATTTGATGTTGTAAATGAAAGCAAGCTGGATAATTTTCAACTTCATGGTGATCTGAGCTACATCAACCAGGATAAGTTTACGGTGACAGGTGGGCTTGACCTTAATTCTTATGGCGGCCTTCAGGATAATGAAAAAGCCTGGCATCTGTTTCCTGTTAAACTCACGGGCTCCCTCAGGTGGAACGCATTCCGGCAAATCCTGTTCAAAAGTGACCTGAGTGCTTTTTCAGGTGCGAAGGCATTGCTCGGCGACGGTTCTATTAAGAAACTAAAAGGTGGTACAGACCTAAGTGCCGGCGCCGAATTTAAAATTAATCCACAATTTAGCGCGTGGCTGGACTTCAATAACATACTGAATAGCAAATACGAACGGTGGAACAATTATGCCGTGTATGGATTGCAGGTAATCGGGGGAATTCTTATACATTTTTAGCCCACCTGCATTACATAAATTATCAGATATTTGCCTGATATGCAAAAGATCATCGCTTCATATCTCGTGCAAAAAAAAGATTGCAGCTTGGCTGGCATTGGACGTTTTACCATTACCTCCAAACCATCATTGCTCGATGTTGCCAACAAACAGCTATTGCCACCGGCACAGGACGTGTTGTTTAGCAACGAAGATGTTTTCGTTAGTGACGATTTAGTTAAGTATGTATCTCAGCAAACCAATGTTTCCGGGGACGAGGCGTCTACCCAAATTCATAAATGGTGCCAGTCTTTAGAAGATCTTCTCCATCAAGGATCCACGATATATTTTGATTCAATCGGAACATTAAGAATAGACCAGGAAGGAAAAATTTACCTTGACACGGACCATGATTTCAGCTTTTTTGAAAGCATGCCGGCTGAAAGAGTGATTCATAAAAATGAACAACATGCTATGTTGGTAGGAGACAGGGAAACTACTTCCGACCGCATGAATGAATTTTATAATTCAGAGGATACGCCGGTAAATCGCGAACCCTGGAAGATTTGGGCCATTGTGTTATTCGCGGTAGCTATTATATTTCTTACGATTTATTTCCTGTATCACGATTTCAATCTCTCCGGAACCGGCAATCAAATAAAATTAAACCCTGCAGACCAACCGGTCTTGCATGAGATAAAGTAGAAGGCGTAAAAAGTTTTTACCTCATTCCCCGCACCATCATTTGCATTCCATAAATTCCTTTCGACGCGGTAATAAACAGGAACTGGTGATCTCTGCCTCCAAAACAGATATTAGCCGTCCAGTCTTCATCGATGGGTAGGTGATCTATCCGCTTGCCCTCCTTATTAAAAATAGTGACACCTTTTCCTGTCAGATAAACATTGCCTTGTTCATCAAGCGTCATACCGTCTGAACCCATATCCGTAAATAGTGTCTTATCCTGGAGCAGGCCATCCGCGCCAATTTTATATTTAAATATTTTATCGTCGCCAATATCTGCGACATACAATTCTTTTCCGTCTGGTGTACCGATGATTCCGTTAGGCTTCACCAGGTCGTCTGCTACAACAATAGCTTCTTTTTTTCCGGGAGGAAGATAATAGACGCTCTCTTTGTGCTTTACGGGCTTTGGCTCAGGCCAGTAGTTGCGTTCGTAGTAGGGATCGGTAAAATAAATTCCGTTGCTGGCATCAATCCAGAGATCATTCGGGCCATTCATACGCAGCCCTTTTACATTGTCTAACAGTACTTGAGGTTCTGCAGTTGGGTCGAATGAAACGAGTTGTCCAAGCTGGTCTGCACAGGCAACAATATTCCCGTGATTATCAATATACATCCCGTTAGCACGGAAAGAATTATTCGTAAACAAACTTAGCGCTCCATCAACGGAATATTTCCATATTTCGTTATTGGGTTGATCAGTAAAATACACATTGCCTTCCTTGTCCGGGACCGGGCCTTCGGTAAATGAAAACTGGCGTGATAAAAGCTTTGGCTTTGCCCCATCTTCATAAAGTTTAGATTTTTCTGACATAGTGTTTTTATTGGTCGATGTATTAATTTGACTGCCACAGGAAGCTGCAATGCATGCAAAAATATAAATTGAAATTTTTAAAGCCTTCTTACAGGTATAATTCTTGATGGATTGCATTGAATCATTTATTAGAAATCTCGCTCAAATTAATCAATGTTGATGATTAACTTTTTATCTTCAAGATATGACAGACCAAATAAAACAAAAAGGCAAATTGAGTGACCTCCAAATCATTGCAATTTCATTTATAACAACCCTCGTTTGCGGATACATTTTTGATCTCATATGGACTGAGCATAATACCCATGACCCGGGAATAACGCTATTGGAAGGTTTGGATTACTCCCTCACGGAAAATGATCCTTTTATAAAAGATAGGGAGTAACTGTTCTACATAAGATTATGGAAATGTAGGCTCCTCCGAAACAGCAGCAGTTTCAGGCTCGGGCGGTCCGGTGGCATCTTCATGTTTTGGTTTCTTCTTCTTCATCTCCGAGGAGATCATGAGGGCAAACATCATGATCAATGTGGTAAGTAAAATGACCTGTGTTATGAGGGCTTTATTTACGATAGGAATTCTGCTAAGCGGATCGATGCTGAGAAATAATAAGATGGTAATCAGGCCGCGTGGTGATACAAAAAGAAGCGACTTTACAGGTAACTTTGATAGCCGGAGTTGTACATCCCTGAATATAAAAATGATAGCAACGATGCCGAATGCCCAGATGAGTGTTTGCGTATTTAAAATTTCCGACGTTTCCATGGAATAACCAAAGAAGAGAAAGAAAAGAGACCTTATGAGAAATGCAGCTTCGATGGTAAGACCTTTAAACTTTTGCACCTCAGCATCGAGCTCGCTTGGCCTCAATTTTTGTATCCACTTAAAATGTTTTATCTCGTTAAGGTTACCGATAAAAAGGCCGAATATCATAATGAATATGAGTGAAGGCAATTGATACATAACCGATACCTCATAGATAAGAATTACCAGGAGAATGATGGGCACAAATTTTATCTGGTGTTCAATTTTATTTAGTAAATATGAAAGGCCCACCGTGGCCACAAAAGATACGACGGCAATAACGATTAGTTGCACGCCGAAGTTTCCGAAGGAAACCAAACCGATGAATTGGTTTTGAGCAATGAAGTTGAAAAATAACACACTCAGGATATCTGAAAGGCTGCTCTCGTAAATGATAAATTCCTTGTCGTAAGGCCGCAAATTTTTTACACTGGGAATGGCTATAGCACTACTGATTACACAGAATGGAATTGCGTTAATCAAACAATCTTTAAAGGAATAACCTCCGTAATAATAAAAGATAGCTGCCAATAAAAATCCAAGACTAAACATAGAAATCAGGGCTCCAAAAAAAGATTTCTTAATGATGGATTTCTTCGAAACATTCAATTCGAGTTCCAGCGTGCCTTCAAGCACAATCAAAATTAGACCTATGCTTCCCAACACCCCAAGGGCTGCTGAAACATCCGGAATTCTTATTTTCAAGAACAAGACGACCTGCTTCATGATCCACCCCAAAAGCAGAAGGAGTATGACCGAAGGAATGCGTGTCCTTGGAAAGGTTAGGTCAAAAATATATGCTGTCAGGAGCAGGGAGCAAAATATGACGATTATCGCTGAAGTCATTAATTATAACCTGGTTAAAGAGGGTAACAATAGCACTGTTTATTTTGTTTATTAAAATAAATCTAAGTCATTGAATTAAAGCAGCC
>JBDSPQ010000343.1:0-9561 GCA_039930305.1 Ginsengibacter sp.
CTCTATCGAGATACCAAAAGGACTCTGTGAAGGCGGCGCTTTCAACACTTACCACCGCATTATATGAAACGTCAAAGTGGCTTTTACTGCATAATAAAAAATAAAGTTTCCTTTTAATGAACATCCTTCCTGGCGATGATGATCATTCGCGGCGATTTATTGATGTGGTAGTCGTCAAAATTATAATCGCCATAAACTTCCCTGATCTGTAATTTTTGAAAGGCGAGCATATCGGTAAAATCTCCCAGCGAAAATTTTGCAACTTTTTCGAGATGCTCGATAGGCTGTTTCAACGCCTCGTCTTCTACTATAATTTTTTTATAAAAATGGGTTTCATCAAACCATTTCGTCATGAAATAGTTTACCCCATCGATTTCGGTTTCTGATTTATGTACCAGGTGATCTTCTGCGTAATGAACATTTAAATAATCAATTACAAACACACCTTCAGGACGCAAAGATTGGGCAATCGTTCGAATGGCATTATCGTGTTCGCGCCTTGTATTGAAATAACCAAAGCTGGTAAAAAAATTGAATGCGTAATCAAAGTAATTTATCCAGAAAGGCAGCCGCATATCGTGCACAAAAAATTCCAGGTTGTCAGATTCGAAATTTTTAGCTTCGCGGATGCTGTCGGCAGAAAGATCAATACCCGCTACGTTAAATCCTTTTGAAGCAAGTTGCCTCGAGTGCCTTCCCTTACCACATGCAATATCCAGCATCAGGCTTCCTTGCGGAGGATGCAGGTGATTGATAAGTTTATTGATAAAAGCAGAAGCTTCAGCCTCATCCCGTTTGAAATATAACTGGTGATAATAGGGTGAATTAAACCATTCTTTAAACCATGGCTGGGAATCTGTCATACCAATATAATTATTTCGCAAATGTAACGGGAATAGTGAAAGATAAGTGAACAAAAGGGATTTGCTTTGTACAAAATGCCCCTGAAAGTCCTACTAATAGCTAAGCACTATAAATCCAATGACGAGACGAAAACAATATCTATCAGTTTTTAATTAATTTGCGCTATTATTTTAAAAACGAAATAGTGGCACTGATCAAAAGTATCTCCGGCATTAGAGGAACCATAGGAGGTAAACCTGGCAATAATTTATCCCCCCTTGATATTGTGAAATTTACTGCAGCTTACGCAGCATGGATTCGTAAGACATCCGATAAAAATTCAATTGTTATAGGCAGAGACGGCAGAATAAGCGGTGAAATCGTGAGCAACCTCTGCGCTAACACATTAATGTCCTGCGGCCTCAATGTAATTGATCTGGGACTAACGACGACCCCTACAGTAGAAATTGCGGTAAAGGAAGAAATGGCTGCAGGAGGAATTATACTTACTGCAAGCCACAATCCCAAAGAGTGGAATGCACTTAAACTTTTAAATGAAGAAGGCGAATTTTTGAATGCCGAAAGTGGTAAAATAATCCTGGATATAGCCGGTAATGAAGATTTCAATTTCGCAGGAGTTGATAAGTTAGGTAATTATTTTTATGATTCTTCTTACCTGAAAAAGCATATTGCCGCTGTAGTTAATTATCCATTGGTGGATGCTGCCGCAATAAAAAAAGCCAGGTTTAAAATAGTATTGGATGCCATCAATAGCTCGGGGGCTATTTATATTCCGGCCTTACTGAAAGAACTTGGTGTAAAAGACGTAATTGTAATTAATGAAGAAGTCAACGGCCGGTTTGATCATAATCCCGAACCCTTGCCGGAGCACCTTGGCACTTTAAGCAGTGAGGTCAGGAAGCAAAATGCTTCCCTTGGAATAGCCGTAGATCCTGACGTAGACCGGTTGTGCTTCGTGTGTGAAGATGGGAGCATGTTTGGAGAAGAATACACACTGGTGGCAGTGGCAGATTATGTATTAAGGCAGCGAAAAGGCAATTCAGTAAGCAACATGTCTTCCACTAAAGCCCTGAAAGAGGTAACGCTAAAACACGGGGGTGAATATTTTCCCTCTGCCGTTGGTGAAGTAAATGTGGTTAACAAAATGAAAGAGGTAAACGCGGTGATCGGCGGCGAAGGAAACGGCGGTATTATTGTGCCTGATTTTCACTATGGCCGCGATGCATTGATTGGCATTGGTTTATTTCTCACACACCTTGCTCAATCGGGCAAGAGCATCAAGCAATTCAGGGGAACCTTCCCGGATTATTTTATTTCAAAAAATAAAATTTCCCTGGAAAATGATGTGGACGTAAAAGAAGTATTCAATAAAATAAAAGATAAATACAAAAATAATCCCACCAATACAGAGGATGGGTTGAAGATAGAATTCGATAAAGATTGGGTGCACCTGAGAACAAGTAATACTGAACCAATTATCCGGATCTATTCTGAAAGCAGTTTTGAAACAACCGCCGAAAACATTGCGAAAAGGATCATGAAGGATATTCATGAAGCTATTTAATCAAACTGAAACAGATAGATTTTTTTATTCCAGCAACATCTTTTTGATTTTTTCAATAGTCCTTTAAATAAGGTTGAAAAGTTGCGTTCACCCTGGCCAATAGTCCATTACTATTCTTTTGATAATTTTGGCCCGCAAGTTTTCTAAAAAATTCCCTGTAGAAATAGTTTCACTTCAAAAGTTATGAATAGAATTTATTTTGATAATGCAGCCACAACATCTCTCGATCCCGAGGTGCTGGAGGTAATGATGCCTTACCTTACAGAAAAATTCGGAAATCCGTCTTCAATATATTCCTATGGTCGTGAAACGAGGATGGCCATAGAAAATGCAAGAAAGTCTGTTGCAAAAATACTGAATGCCCATCCGGCAGAAGTGTTTTTCACAAGCGGAGGTACGGAAAGCAGTAACATGGCCATCTATGGCGCGGTACATGATCTTGGCTGCCGCAATATTATCAGTTCGCCTATTGAGCACCATGCCACATTACATACTGTAGAAGAGATGCAAAAATCGGGACAGGCAAAATTATCTTTCGTAAAAATATTACCCGATGGACATATAGATATGAATGACCTCGAAAAATTATTGTCAGAAAATTCAGCAAAAACGCTTGTCACGCTTATGCACGCAAATAATGAAATTGGCAACATTACGGATATTGAAGCGGTAGGAAATCTTTGCAAAAAACACGCGGCTATATTTCATTCTGACACCGTGCAAACCGTAGGGCATTACCGGTTTGACCTGCGAAAATTACCCGTACATTTTATTACAGCAGCCAGCCATAAATTTCACGGACCTAAAGGTGTAGGTCTGTTATACATAAATGAAAACATAAAAATCAATCCTTTTCTTAAGGGCGGAAGCCAGGAAAGAAATATGCGTGCGGGTACGGAAAATATCTATGGTATTGTGGGTTTTGCAAAAGCGCTGGAACTCGCTACAGAAAATCATGAAAAGGATAGCGCTTATATTTTGGAGATCAAAAATTACATGCGTGAAAAACTGATAAAGCAGTTTCCTGATGTTTATTGGAATGGTGATACTTCAGGAGATTGCCTGTACACTGTACTAAGTGTAGCCTTTCCTAAAACAGAAAGATCTGAAATGCTATTGTTCAACTTAGACATTCATAATATTTGTGCGAGTGGTGGCAGCGCATGCACCTCCGGTGCTGATGCCGGCAGTCATGTGATCCGTGCTATCAATAACAACCCCAACTATATTACAGTAAGGTTTTCTTTTAGTAAGCATAATACAAAAGAAGAAGTCGATTTGGTTGTTGAGAATTTAAAGGAAATGATCTAAAGCCGCATTCATTTCTCCGATTTATAGTTTTCAACTTCTCAACCTTTCTTCCCGGCTTAGGTTTATTTTGCAGACAGTGGCATGAACTCATTTTCAGGCCCGGGGAAATTTCAAATCCGCAATTGACTTGCCTGGATTTTTCGATGGCTATCCTATACCATTTTGAACCCTTCCAAAAATTTAGTGGTAAAGTCCCCTTTCCTGAAATCTTCATTTTGCATAAGTTGCTGGTGGAACGGAATGGTTGTATGAATGCCTTCAATAACATATTCGCTGAGGGCACGGCTCATGGTATTTATCGCTTCGCTGCGGGTTTGGGCTACTGCTATAAGCTTTCCTATCATACTGTCATAATACGGAGGTATCACATAGCCTGCATATACATGGCTATCAACTCGTACGCCATGCCCCCCGGGCTGATGCAGCACAGTAATTCTTCCCGGTGAAGGACGAAAGTCATTGTAAGGATCTTCGGCATTTATTCTGCACTCGATCGCGTGCATCTGAGGATAATAATTTCTACCGGAAATTTTTTCACCGTAGGCGATTTTTATTTGTTCTTTGATAAGGTCATAATTCACTACTTCTTCTGTTACACAATGTTCTACCTGTATCCGGGTATTCATTTCCATGAAATAAAAATTCTTGTATTTATCCACAAGAAATTCAACTGTGCCAACGCTCTCATAATTGATGGCCTGTGCTGCTTTTATAGCCGCATCGCCCATTATTTCCCGCAATTCTTCAGTCATGAACGGAGACGGGGATTCTTCTACCAACTTCTGGTGGCGGCGCTGGATAGAGCAATCGCGTTCACTCAGGTGGCACACATTGCCGAACTGGTCGCCGGCTATTTGTATTTCAATATGGCGCGGCTCCTCTACAAATTTCTCCATGTAAATACCGTCATTTTTAAACGAAGCGCCAGCTTCAGCCTTGGCATTGTTGAAGGCACGTTCAATTTCTTTTTCTTCCCAAACCACGCGCATGCCTTTACCACCACCACCGGCGGTTGCTTTTAAAATAATGGGATAGCCGATATCCTTTGCTTGTTGCTTGGCTTCGTTAATATCTGCCAATAAGCCTTCTCCCCCCGGTACAACAGGAACGCCCGCTTTTATCATAGTTTCCTTTGCCGTAATCTTATCCCCCATTCCATTGATCATTGCCGGCGTCGGCCCTATAAATTTTATTTTATGGTCTATGCATATCTGGGCAAACTTCGAATTTTCTGCAAGAAAACCATAGCCAGGATGGATTGCGTCCGCATTAGTAATTTCCACAGCAGCCATGATATGCGGCATGTTCAGGTAGCTGTCTGCTCCGGCAGGTTTACCGATACAAACGGCTTCATCCGCAAACTTTACGTGAAGACTGTCTTTATCGACAGTCGAATAAACTGCTACGGTTTTAATGCCCATTTCTTTACATGTGCGAATAATTCGCAGCGCTATCTCTCCCCTATTAGCAATCAGTATTTTCTTAAACAAGGTGGTGAAAATTGAAATTTTGAAAACGCATACTCCGCATTAAGAAGGCAGAATACAATTAAATGATTATTAAAAAATTTAATCAGGTTCAGATGATTCTGTTGACAATAGCGAAATTGGTAACGATAAATCCGATCAATTTTCACATTGAGCGCTTTCGCCATTGTCAAATTTATTTAGGAAGGTTCTACAAGAAACAAGGGCTGATCAAATTCTACGGGTGAAGCATCTTCCACTAAAACTTTTACAATCTTGCCGGAAATTTCACTTTCTATTTCATTGAAGAGCTTCATCGCTTCGATAATGCAAACGACCTGGCCGGGCTTCACGTCTTCTCCTACACTTATAAATATAGGTTTATCAGGGCCCGCCTGGCGATAAAATGTTCCGATCATCGGGCTTTTTATAATTATTGTATTATCGGGCTTTGCCGAAACCGTTGAATCTGAAACAAAATTGTCAGCAGCTTGAGATGTGGAAAAGGTGGGTGGTAACAAATTTGGAGACCCTGGCGCTACCTGGCTTGGAGAGGGTGCGGGGGTTTGCTGAATAATATCCTGCTTTTGCCGGATAGTTATCTTAAAATCATCCTGCTCGATCTTCAATTCTCCGATATTACTTTTATTTACAAGTTTTACCAGCTCTTGTATTTGTTTGATGTCCATGTTGACAAATTAAAGTTTTTGTTGTTGGGAACGCGAAGCTAAGATAGGGAATGATTTAAGAATCCTGCATTTAGTTTAAAATAAAAAAGGATGAAAAACGGCTCAAAATTGACTGGAATGACCTCAAAATTCGCTAAAATCCTCTATTTTTTTAGAAAATCAGGGAATTGACGATTTTACATCATTCTTTCACCCGCTCCACATATTCACCGGTTTTGGTGTTTACTCTTATTAGTTCACCTTCATTTACAAACAGTGGCACATTTACAGTTGCTCCTGTTTCTACGGTGGCAGGCTTTAGTGTTCTGGTGGCAGTATCACCTTTCATTCCTGGCTCGCTGTACGTAACCAAAACAACAATTTTGTCCGGCAGCTCCACCCCCATCGGCTGGTCTGTTTCGCCGTTTATTAATACGGAAACTTCCTGGCCGTCCTTCAGAAATTGCGGTGCATCCACCATTTCCGGAGCCACAGCTATTTGTTCATAAGTAGTTGTATCCATAAAGGTGTAGCCGGTCTCGTCTTTGTATAAAAATTGGTAAGGCTTTTTTTCCACTCTTACCGGAAAAATAGTTTCTCCACTATTCCATGTTTGTTCGATCGTCCGGCTATTATCTACACCTTTAAGCTTTGCCCATACTTTGGCCGCAGCCCGGGCTGTTTTGTTCTGTCCAAATTCAATTACTGTATAAAGGCTACCATCTATTTTTAAAATTAGCCCTGTTCTCATGTCCGAAGTCGTTGCCATAATCTTTATTTTTTGGGGGGTGAAGGTAGATAAAATGAGGGAATGGGGAAATTACAAATAGAAAATGACAGAAACCCTTTGCAACCTGCCGATATCAATTTCCTACTTGCTATCGGTTAGCTGGCACTTCCTGCCTTACTTTTCATCAGGTATACGCAGATTCTTTATTTTTATAAAAATTTAGTTTTGAAAAAAATCACCCTTTTATTTCTGGCATCAATACTGGTACTGTTTGTCGTTGCCCAAACAAATGAAGAAAAACCCGTTTACCTCAGGTTTCCCACCGTGCCAAAGTTTGCGATTTATAAAGCACCTGACAGCACTGTATTTACCCGTGAAGACCTGAAAAAAAACAGGCCGGTTATGTTTATGATATTCAGCCCGGATTGCGATCACTGCCAGAATGAAACCAGGCAGATGCTGGACAATATTGAGAAGTTTAAGAATACACAGATTGTAATGGTGACTTATTTACCTTATGAAGAAATGATCGCTTTCTATAAAAACTATGACATAGCCCGCTATCCGCAAATTACTATGGCCCGGGATACCAAATTTTTCTTCCCGGTATTTTTTAAAGTTGAGAACCTTCCGTCGATTTTTATCTATGATAAAAAACAAAAGCTCAGGAAAGCATTTGACGGGGACGTAAGCATTGATTCTCTTACATCAGCACTTTGATTATTGTTTTACAAACTTTTCCGCCAACTGCGTTTCGTTCTCTACTATTATTTTCATAAAATAAATTCCACGGGACAGGTTACTCACTAATATGCGTAGCTGCGGATTGTTAGAGGCTTGCCTGAAGCGTATCCTTAGTTTTCCGGACGCATCTGATATTGAAACATTAATAATTCCCTTGAGCCGCTCCCTGCCCACATACGTCAGGTTAAGCATTGCGCCCACAGGATTAGGAAAAATTTTCCAGCTTTTATTGCCGGTATGCTGCGGCGGTTCCGCTCGCAAACCGAAAGGACCATTATCCCTCGATTGGTATATCGGCCGGGGAATATGAACTGTGGCGATATTCGATAGCGCGATGGTTTTATCTGAACCATCATACACCCTTACTTTGTACATTATGGCTGACTGATAATTTACGCGGTCAATAAAAGCAAGAATGGTTGAAGAAGTATAACTTCTAAACACCGGGTTAGCTGCAGCAACCTCCCAAATAACCCCATCTACACTTCGCAGCAAAAGGTAAGCAGTTTGAGACTTGTGGTTGATCATATTCCAACGTAGTGACACAAAAGCACCGCGGGCATCAGGTATCGCTGTGAGTGTGACCGCAGCACCGGCGCTCAGGAGTGCCAGCAGCATCGCTGCAGTAACTAATGCGGAAATTTTCATGGGTAAATTTGAACAATAGACTTTTAAATTAAAACAAAGAAAATTCCGGGGGCGTTAAAAGAAATCTAAAAACTGCCGGGGCATGAAAATACTTTGACAGTAAATCGTATACATCTATTACAGAAAAATAATAATGTCTGATGAAACATTATCTTTGGAGGGTAACCAATTTTTTGAAAATAAATAACACAAAATGAAAGTAACCGTTGTAGGCGCAGGAGCTGTTGGCGCGACATGTGCTGATAACATTGCCCGTAAAGAACTTTGTGAAGAACTTGTTTTGCTTGACATCAAGGAGGGCATTTCCGAAGGTAAGTCTATAGACTTTCTTCAGAGCGCAGCGCTGCTCGGCAGCGATACAAAAATCACCGGTAGTACAAATGACTATAAGAAAACTGCTGGAAGTAAAGTAGCAGTGATAACTTCCGGCATTCCACGCAAGCCGGGTATGACCCGTGAAGAATTGATAGGGATCAATGCCGGAATTGTGAAAGAAGTTACCAGTAACATTTTGGAACATTCTCCTGATGCGATCATTATTGTAATCAGTAATCCGATGGACACGATGACTTACCTCGCCTTGAAATCCAGTGGTATTCCGAAGCAAAGGATCATCGGCATGGGTGGCGTTCTCGACAGTAGCCGGTTTAAATATTATTTGTCAACAGCCCTGGGTTGTTCTGCGCAAGACCTGCAGGCAGTGGTGATTGGCGGTCATGGTGATACAACGATGATTCCGCTGACAAGGCTGGCGACTTATAATGGCATTCCTGTTGCTAAGTTGCTCGATGAAGCCACTTTAAAAAAAGTAGCCGCAGATACCATGGTAGGTGGCGCTACCTTGACGGGCCTGCTGGGCACAAGTGCCTGGTATGCGCCGGGAGCCGCCGGGGCTGCCCTCGTAGAATCCATTGTTCGGGATGAAAAGAAACTTATACCATGCAGTGTGTTGGTAGATGGAGAATATGGTGAAAGTGATATTTGCATCGGCGTGCCGGTGGTGCTTGGAAAAGACGGCTGGGAAAAAATTATTGATTTCGACCTGAACGAAGAAGAGAAAGCAGCTTTTGCAAAAAGTGCAGACGCTGTAAGAAATATGAATGGCGCTTTACAATTGTAGATTTATCGTTCAATGATTTATTAACGGAATTTCAACACACAAATTATAAAAATTTAAAGGCTCTGGCCATTGCCCTACACGGCATCCAGAGCCTTTCTTTTATTACCCGGCATTTTCTTAAAATGAGTTGGTGTCAGTCCGGTGATTTTTTTAAATTGCCCTGAAAGATGCGCTACGCTGCTGTATCCCATCTGGAACGCAATTTCGCCCAGACTAAATTCATCGTACATCATCAATTCTTTTACTTTCTCAATTTTTTGGTTGATTATAAACTTTTCTATGGTCACGCCTTCCTTCTCCGAAAATAATTTACTTAAGTAAGAATAATCTTTATGGACGCTTGATGAAAGCAACTCCGAAAAGTTCAGGCGGTGATCTCCTTTATCGTAATGCACATATTCAATCACCGCCATTTTTATTTTGTCGATGATTTTTTTCTTAGCATC
>JBDSPQ010000344.1:0-2559 GCA_039930305.1 Ginsengibacter sp.
TAGCCTCAAAGACTGACATGGTGATTGACTTTGGGGGCGGATTAAAAACTACAGAGGAGGTCAGCAACGTTTTTAATGCCGGGGCTGCAATGGCTAATATCGGGAGTATCGCGGTAAAAAACCCGGCACTGTTCAAAGAATGGATTGACGCTTTTGGTACCAAAAAATTTTTACCGGGAGCTGATGTTTTAGACAAAAAAATTCGGATTCATGGTTGGCAGAAAGCCACCGGCATAGGCATATTCGATTTTATAAAAAGTATGGTTGCACTAAAAATCGGGACCATTTTCTGTACTGATATTTCAAAAGACGGGATGATGCGAGGTCCGTCTACCGAATTATATAAAGAAATTTTAAATGAATTTACTCAAATAAAACTTATTGCCAGTGGCGGCATTTCCTGTTATGATGACCTGCTTATTTTGAAAGAAGCGGGCTGTGCAGGAGCAATTATTGGTAAGGCATATTATGAGGGCAAAATATCGTTGAAGCAAATTCAGCATTTTTTAATTAGTAACTGATGCTTGCAAAAAGGATTATTCCATGTCTTGATATCAACGACGGCCGGACCGTAAAAGGGATCAATTTTCTTAATATCCGCGATGCCGGTGACCCGGTTGAACTGGCAATGTTTTATTCCAGCCAGGGTGCAGATGAATTGGTTTTTCTTGATATTACCGCAACTGTAGAGAAAAGAAAAACATTGGTAAGCCTCGTAAAAGATATTGCCCTGCATATTAATATTCCCTTTACGGTTGGCGGTGGAATTTCATCAGTAGAAAATGCGTACGAACTTTTGAGAAATGGTGCCGATAAAATTTCGGTAAACAGTGCCGCCTTTAGAAATCCCTCGTTACTTCACCATATGGCCACCGAATTTGGCAGCCAGTGCGTTGTCCTGGCAATTGATACAAAAAAAGAAGCCGATGGAAAATGGTATGTTTATTTAAATGGAGGCAGAATCAATACAGGCATCCCCGCTTTGAAATGGGCCAGGGAAGCAGTGTCATTGGGAGCGGGAGAAATATTACTGACGTCTATGAACAACGATGGAACAAAAAATGGCTTTGCGCATGACATTACATTTGAATTCGCTCAATCGTTACCAATTCCTGTTATAGCTTCGGGGGGTGCCGGAACACCTGCGCATTTCGCGGATGTTTTTTCAACGTCACATGCTGACGCGGCCCTTGCTGCCAGTGTGTTTCATTTTAAGGAGATAGAAATCCCTGCTTTAAAAAGATATTTACATCAACAAAATATTATCGTGAGATTATGAACGAAAACAATAATTATTCAGAGCTGTCTTCTTCGTTGGCATTTTCAAAAACAGGAGATGGCCTGCTTCCAACTATAATTCAGGATGCCTTAAGTGGCAAGGTGCTGATGCTTGGTTATATGAATGCTGAAGCACTTGAAAAGACAATTGAAACAAAACTGGCAACTTTTTATAGCAGGAGCAAAAAAAGATTATGGGTGAAAGGCGAGACGAGCCAAAATTATCTGCATGTGATCTCTATAAAAAGTGATTGTGATAACGACACTTTGTTGATAAAAGCTAATCCGGATGGGCCGGTATGTCATACCGGTGCTGACACTTGTTTTGGAGAAAAAAATGAAAAAGGCGGACTTGAATTTTTGAAAGAATTGGAAGTTGTGATAAAGGGTAGGAATGCCGAAAGAAAATCCGGATCCTATACATCCTCATTATTCGAAAAGGGAATAAATGCTGTAGCACAAAAAGTAGGTGAAGAAGCGATTGAACTGGTGATAGAAGCTAAGGATGATAATAAAGATCTTTTTTTAAATGAAGCGGCAGATTTGCTTTTCCATTACCTCATATTATTGGAGGCAAAAAATACAAAAATTACAGATGTCTTACACATCCTGAAGGAGAGGCGCAAGTAAAAATTCCCTAATAAAAAAACCCGTAAGTAAATCCTACGGGTCTTTTTATAATCCTCAACCTTCAATGCATCTCAGACCTGAATCAAAGATTTTTTAATTAACTAAATAAGCCACCCTTTTTAAAGGATCTAATACCTTCGCCAATTTTAAATCCATTATTAAATATTTCGATCTTATAGTTTCCTGTTTGAAAATCGCTGTTCTGGCTCCATTCTACAGAGACCGGTTCTTTTTGTCCTTGTACATAATTAATTTGTACTTTTTTAGTAAAGGCCCTTTCAATTCCCTCCCTTGTTACGAATGTACCTGAACCTAAGGCATCGACCACTACCGGACGGCCATCAGGTGATGTAATAGAAACATACAAATCTTTTGGTCCAGAAGGGGTAATCCGGTTTTCATCTATATTAAATGAGATCCTTAACTTGTCCACGCGTTTCGCAGTAGTTGTTTCCTTCTCCTTACCACTCTTTTTTTCCTTAATACCGACGATATCGAAATCAGACGCATGTAGCGTTGATCCTACGTCAATGACGCTCTCCTTTTCCTGAATCACTGTCGTTGCTGAATCATAATTTTTTCTTACACGGTCACGATCTATACTGATAGTTCTTTTTTCAGTAGCAAGCTGAATATTTTCATTTTTCAACG
>JBDSPQ010000345.1:0-4416 GCA_039930305.1 Ginsengibacter sp.
CCCCTGACCGTGCGATATATCCGCTATAATAATATTCATGTACCAACACCCTACCTTGCTATTTCGGGGTTGAGGGTTTTTGGAAAAGGAGAAGGCAAGTCGCCTGCTTCAGTAAAAAATTTTTCAGTGAAACGCAACGCCGATAGAAGAGATGCCATCATTACATGGGATAAAGATTCCAATGCGCAGGGACATAATATTCTGTGGGGCATCGCACCTGGAAAGCTGTACAATTCCTGGATGGTATATGGTAAAAATTTACTGGAATTAAAAAGCCTTGCATCAGACCAGGCGTATTATTTTTCGATTGAATCATTTAATGAGAATGGAGTATCTCCCCAGGCGCCGGTTGTCAGATCCGAATAATCTATTATAAAACAATTTAACCACAGTTATGAAAATCCTGAGTAAGCTTTTTATCATTTTTATTTTTGTTCTCCCATCTCCGCTGCTTTCGCATGCGCAAGAACATCCGGCATTTTACGACGAAATCGAATTATTTAAAAAGCAGGATAGCCTGCATTTTCCCCCGTCAAATGCCATATTGCTTGTCGGAAGTTCTTCTTTCAGGAAATGGGAAGATGTGCAGGATTATTTTCCTGCATATACTATTATAAACAGGGGCTTTGGTGGTTCATCATTGCCGGACGTGATACACTATGCAGATGATATTATTTTCCCCTACAATCCAAAACAAATAATCATCTACTGCGGTGAAAATGATCTGGCATCCTCAGATACAGTTTCTGCCAATACCGTGTTTACAAGATTTACTGAATTATTTGACCTTATCCGAAACAGGCTGCCAACTGTCCCCCTGGCCTTCGTCTCGATGAAGCCGAGCCCCAGCCGTGTGAGCCTTATGCAGAAAATGACCGACGGCAACATGATGATAAAAGACTTCTTGAAAAGCAAAAAAAATACTGCGTACATAGATGTGTATTCAAAGATGCTAAAAGCCAATGGAATGCCCATGGATGATATCTTCCTGGAAGACAATCTTCACATGAATGCCAAAGGCTATACCATTTGGAAAGGAATATTTTTACCCTACCTTATTAAAAAATAAAATTGCTTTATATGTACTATTTCAAACGAGTGCTGTTCGTCATGTTCGTCTTCACCGGTATAGCCGCATCGGCTCAAAATAGCGGCAATGCGAAAATGAGAAACTTTATTGATGTTCTTATGAAAAAGATGACGCTATCGGAAAAGATCGGGCAGCTTAACCTGCCAGGGTCTGGCGATATCGTCACCGGGCAGGCAGGCAACTCTGACATCGCCGGCAAGATCCGTAAAGGCGAGGTGGGTGGATTATTTAATATAAAAGGTGTTGACAAAATAAGATCTGTGCAGAAAATTGCCGTGGAAGAAAGCCGGCTGAAAATTCCGATGATATTTGGTATGGATGTGATCCATGGTTATCAAACGGTGTTCCCGATACCGTTAGGTTTGTCCTGTACATGGGATATGGATCTAATTGAAAATTCGGCAAAAGTTGCGGCGAAAGAAGCGAGTGCCGATGGTATTTGCTGGACCTTTTCACCGATGGTCGATATAGCCCGCGATCCTCGCTGGGGACGTATTGCAGAAGGCAGTGGCGAAGATCCTTATTTAGGATCTGAAATTGCCAAAGCAATGGTGAAGGGTTACCAGGGAAAGGATCTGGCGTTGAGTAATACTATAATGTCGTGTGTAAAACATTTTGCATTGTATGGTGCAGCGGAAGCGGGACGGGATTACAACACGACCGACATGAGTCATCAATCGATGTACAATTATTATTTTCCACCGTACAAAGCAGGTGTGGATGCCGGTGCCGGCAGTGTGATGGCATCTTTCAATGAAGTAGACGGTGTGCCTGCGACGGCTAATAAATGGCTTATGACAGAAGTGCTGAGGAAGCAATGGGGATTCAATGGCCTCGTGGTAACAGACTATACCGGCATTAACGAAATGATCCAGCATGGTATTGGCGACCTGCAAACAGTTTCTGCAAGGGCGTTGAAAGCAGGTGTTGATATGGACATGGTTGGCGAAGGGTTTCTATCTACACTGCAAAAATCACTGGCTGCAAAAAGTATAAGTGCCGCCCAAATTGATTCTGCCTGCAGGCGAGTATTAGAAGCAAAATACAAGCTTGGCTTATTTGAAGATCCTTATAAGTATTGTAATGACACACGTTCAAAAACAGAAGTATTAACTGATGCTAACAGGAAGGCAGCCAGGGAGACTGCCGCACAAAGTTTTGTCCTGTTAAAAAACGATAACGACATTCTTCCTTTAAAAAAAGCCGGTACTATTGCTCTTATTGGCCCTTTGGCAGATGCGAAAGAAAACATGCCCGGCACATGGAGCGTAGCGGCAGATTTTAGCAAAGCAATTTCACTGCGTGCTGGCCTTGAAAACGCGGTTGGGAATAGTACAAAAATTTTGTATGCCCTCGGTGCCAATCTCTCACAGGATAGCCTGTTCGAAGAAAGAGCCGGCATGTTTGGTAAGTCATTTAAAAGAGACAGTCGCGATGCCCGGGCTATTATCAACGAGGCGCTCGCCATCGCCAACCAAAGTGATGTAATCGTAGCAGCTCTCGGCGAATCGGCTGAGATGACTGGTGAGAGCAGCAGCCGGAGCAATATTGACATACCACAATCGCAAAAAGACCTGTTGATGGCGTTGGTAAAGACGGGCAAACCAGTAATATTAGTATTGTTTACCGGCAGACCTTTGGCATTAAAGTGGGAGAGCGAAAATGTTCCGTCCATACTCAATGTGTGGTTCGGTGGTTCGGAAGCAGGAGATGCCATTGCGGATGTGTTGTTCGGCGGTGTCAACCCTTCAGGAAAACTTACCACGACCTTTCCGCAGAATGTTGGCCAGGTTCCTATTTATTACAATCATAAAAATACGGGTCGTCCGCTGGAAGGCAAATGGTTTCAAAAATTCAGGTCAAATTATCTTGACGTGTCAAATGAACCCCTGTATCCTTTCGGGTATGGGCTCAGTTATACAAATTTTTCATACAGCGATGTCACTCTTAGCGACAGTACGATGGGGCAAAGGGGAAACATCTCCGCAAAGGTAACGGTTACGAATACCGGTAGCCAGGCCGGTAAAGAAGTGGTGCAAATGTATATTCGCGATATGGTTGGGAGCACCACGAGACCTGTGAAAGAATTAAAAGGCTTTCAGAAGATAGATCTCAAAGCGGGCGAATCAAAAGAAGTTTCTTTTAGTATCGGTAATAACGATCTTAAGTTTTATGATTACGATCTGGAATTTGTTTCTGAACCGGGCGACTTTAAAATATTGATCGGTGGCAATAGCCGCGATGTCAAAACAGCAAATTTTAAACTCACCAAATAATATCATGTTTCGTCTTGCTACCTTTCTTTTTCTATCTGCACTGTCCGGTTCCCTCGCTGCACAGAAATTTTATACAATGCCGGAAGACAAAGCCACGACTAGTATGAGCAGTTTTGAAAATCCGAATGGCGTAGACGGGAATGGTGGCAAGTTCAATACATTGCCCGGTCTTCCTTCCATCAACATACACACCAAAGGCTTCATTAAAAAAAATTCTATCTATGTTTTCTGAAATAAAATATTGGAGCATCATAATCTGTGTGGGGTTAATCAGCGCGTCTTGCACAAAGAAAATTGTGCCTGCAGACAATCCGGTACCGGTAGATACAACCGGTTCTGTAACATCTGCGGGTATTGAATATTGGCTGACCACACCCGACCAGGCAAGTCTTCTAGCGAAGCAACCCAATAAGCTTATGTTTTCTTCCTCTGCAAGTTCCGGCCAGGTTATCAAAACAGACACCACCAAAAAATACCAGGCGGTTGATGGCTTTGGCTATTCACTTACCGGTGGCAGCGCCTATGTCATTAATCGTTTACCCCTTTCCGTTAAGTCAGATTTATTGAAGGAGCTTTTTGGAAAAAGCGATAACGGTATAAGTATAAGTTATCTCAGGATAAGCATCGGCGCATCAGACCTGGATGCGGACGTTTTTAGTTATGATGATCTGCCGCCGGGTCAAACTGATGAGAGCCTCGATCATTTTACCCTGGATCCTGACCGGCAAGACCTGGTGCCCCTTTTAAAAGAAATTCTTGCAATTAATCCTTCCATCAAAATTTTGGGCTCGCCTTGGAGTCCGCCCGTTTGGATGAAAGATAATGACAGTTCAAAAGGCGGCAGCCTGCTGCCAAAATATTACGATGCGTATGCACGCTATTTTGTGAAATACATACTGCATATGAAGACAGAAGGTATAAACATCGATGCCATTACGCCACAAAATGAACCCCTTAATCCAAAAAACAACCCGAGCCTGATAATGTTGGCGGAGCAGGAGCGCGACTTTATTAAAAATAACCTTGGACCGGCATTCGCGGCAGCGGGTA
>JBDSPQ010000346.1:0-3481 GCA_039930305.1 Ginsengibacter sp.
GAATTATCTATCCAGTCCTGCACGTAAGCTTTTTGCAGATAGAAGCCGACTTCACCCGTTTTAAATAAAGACATATCTTGAAACAATACGGTTTCATGAAAACCGAGATCGCGGTAGAATGCCCGTGACAATTCAAAATCTTTTGCCCCGATGAATGGCCGGATTGATTTGGCTTTATGTTGCATTTCTTTTGCTGGCGGTTTTGCTATTTGCTTTTAGAATATTTTGTATATACCTGGCAATAAGCTATTTTAAAAATGACGCTCAAGTTATGATATCTTTTTTTTTATCACTGAAGACATGAAAGTTAACCAACCCGGTATTAATTTTCAGGAAGAACTACAGCATCAAAACTAAGTTAAGCTGAAGATATTTTGTATGCAACTCCCCAACGATGGGGTGGAGAGAGAAACTATACGCTTCTCATTAAAAGCCAAGCGAGGCTTGGGACTGAAATCACAAGCGCTTATTCATCATTGGATAATGCATTACCAATCTTCACAACAAAAACGCCTGATGGGAGATCGCCTGGTGTAAGATTAGACAGGTCAACTGTAAACCTCCCGCCCTCTTTTTTCCATTGTATTACTTTAGTTGTTCCAAGCAGGGTAGCAGTAGCTCCCGGCTTAATGGTTATATCTTTCAAACTAATGGTTTTTACATATCCCGGGAAAATGCAGTAAAGATCCTTTCCCTTTTTAGTGAAGAAAGTTTCAATATAGGCAGTGTCTTTCCTGGGCCTGGTAAGTTCGGCGGCGCTGTAGCCGGCCATAAAACTTTTATCTTCTTTCTTTGCCCTGATGCCTGCATGCCATTGGGCAGGAAATTTAAAAGCATCGGTTCCATAGATGGCCTCCCCGTTTATTGCCAGCCAATCGCCCATGTCGGTAAGCCGTTGCTGCATGATCACAGGAATTCTGCCATCCGCAGTGGGCCCGATGTCCAGCAAAAGATTGCCGCCCCGCGAAACGATGTCGCATAGCATGAGGATGAGGTTACGGCTGCTTTTATAATCACTCAACTGTTCATTGCGGTTGTAACCGTAAGAATGCCCAATGCCCTGGCTTTCTTCCCAGATCACATCAGCATTCATGCCACTACCGTACTCAGACGTAGTATAAGTGCTTTGAATATTTTTGCCTCGTGTATTGCTTCCCCACCGGTCATTCACCACCACATCTTTTGCCACCGGCGATTCATTAAAAAGCCAGGCGAGCAATGCCGGACTTCGCCAGGCAGTATCGCTGAGTTCCCATTCTCCGTCAGAAAAAATGATGGAAGGTTTATATTTTGTAACGAGGTCTTTGAACTGCGGAAAAAGGTGCTCCGCTACAAACCGCTTCTTATCAGAAAGCCATAGCGGGTTAAACCATTCGTATAAAGAATAATAATAGCCCATTTTTAATCCTTCGGCACGCACGGCCGTTGTGAGGTCGCCAAGCAAATCACGTTTCGGGGTTCCGCTGACAGCATTCCACGGCCGCGACCAATCCCTGTCGGCTTCTTCGTTGTCCCAAAGGCAATAGCCTTCGTGGTGCTTGGAAGTGAGTACAATGTATTTTGCGCCTGATCTTTTAAACACATTTGCCCACTGCTTCGGATCGAAGAGCTCAGCCCGGAACTGTTTTTCAAATTGAGGATATTCAAAATCACTTCCATAATTTTTTTTATGGAAACGGATAAAGTCTTGCTGCTTTTCAACCAGCCGGTACCAATACCACTCTGCATAACTATAGCCACTGTTGGGTATCACGGGAGCATATGACGGTACCGCATACACGCCCCAGTGAATAAAGATGCCGAACTTATCCTGGTGAAACCATGCAGGTATCTTCCGGGTGTTTAGCGAAGCCCATGTGGAATCATATTGTTGTCCAAAAGCAAACAATACCATATTAAAAAAGATTACCAACGATACCAGCTTTTTCATACTATGTATTTTATGAGTTGAAGATCGTGAATATTGCAAAAGAATGTAACAGGGTTGCAATTTTTTTTTAAATGGATAGTTGCGATTGAATATTTTATTGACTTTTTTGAAAATGGAAATAGGTCAGGGCAACGTATCTTTAGCCCTTAACATTCTTTTTATGAAAAAGATATTTCTCCTTGGACTTTTCGTTATCGCCGTTTCTTGTCAAAGACTATTGGCACAGAACGACTATTCTATGCATCCTAATACTTCCGCTGACGGCTGGAAGCCGCTTTTCAAAAATGACCTGTCGAATGCTATAAAAGAAGCTGGTGTCTGGACTGTCGAAGATGGTGTGATCACCGCTTCAAAAGATGAAGCACTTTGGAGTGACAAACCTTATGAAGATTTTTCGTTGGACCTGGATTTTAAAAATGCAGACAGCACCAACAGCGGCGTTATTGTGCATGCCAGTGATCTTAAAAACTGGATTCCGAATTCTGTCGAAATACAGATCGCTGATGATTATTCTGAAGTATGGAGCAAGGCCGATGCCACCTGGCAGTGTGCTGCAGTGTTTGGCCACCAGGCTGCCACGACGAGAACGGTGAAGAAACCCGGGGAATGGAATCATTATACCATTACCTGCAAGGGAAGAATGATCTGGATCGTTCTGAATGGCGAATTGGTTAACACGTTTGATATGAGCCGCTACACGTCTGCGAAAAAAAATCCGGATGGTAGTGATATCCCGTCCTGGCTCAGCAATCCCCTGGCTACGTTGCCGCTAAAAGGACACATTGGCTTTCAGGGAAAGCATGCGGGAGCACCGATCTATTTCCGCAATATTATGATCAAAGAATTATAGCTGATCAGCCGTAATCTATAAAAATCTAAGCCACCAATATCTATGTGCTGTCTTGTATTTTCCAAACCATTGGCACGGTTTGTATAATACTATGACGATCGCTATCCAAACTAAATAGACTCCGCCAAGCGATAGACCACTTTCAACGCCTTTAGGTCTGCCGAAAGCTCCCGAAGCAAAATCCAGCTGCGACCATCTAAACCCTTGCAGGAACATTATTACCAGCAGGGTAATATGGATAAGGTAAAAATGAACGAGGAAATAAAACAGCGGGACTTTTCCATACACCGATACAATCTTTATTACTTTTTCGTTCATATTTTCAGTAAACGCGAAAATCAAAAACATAATACCCAGCGTGACGAGGCAGAATAAAAGGGACGGCGGATACTTGGTGACATTCATGAATGAAAGGAAGGTGTACAATGTATTTTTTTGTAAAGACCATGGTACGGGATCACCATATATATTTATAAAACGAATTGCTATAAATAGCAATAATGCACCGAGGCCAATTTTAAAAAACACCTTTTTTTGTTTTTCAAATGGTAATGCAAACAACCTGGCAGATGCAAAACCTGCCAGCATAATTCCCAGCCAGGGCAGCGGTGGGTAGGCTATTACGAAAATCGTATGAGGAGTTATCGGAAATACACTAACGTTGAAAAAAGGTGTTAACACAGTTTTCCATACAGACCCAT